>JAFNZB010000030.1 GCA_017383055.1 Burkholderiaceae bacterium
CAGATAAACAAGGAAGGCAAAGGGCGAGAGCCTGGGATAACTCGCAACCGCGTAGTACGGATCCGTACGCTACGTGGTGTGGGAGGACGCTAGTGGGACTAACCCACTAGCTCCTACCCGATTTGTTTGTAAACCCAACGTCATCCATGTTCGTTGAGGACTTCTTGGGACTTCTTTTGACACTTGGATGTAAAGACCGTCACGCCACCCATCAAAGCACTGACTACGTAGAAAACAGCCCCGGCACCAATCACGGCTCCGGCAGCGCCGAATACGAGCGGCAAAATCGTATGGCAGACATTAATCAACATCGTACGTAACCCGATCGCTTCGCCTTGGCGTCCAGGCGGCGTTTCTGTGTGCAAAAGACTCATCACATTGGGTTGCGAGGCCCCCAATGCCATACCGAGCAAGAACGTTACACCCATCAAGAGATAGAAATTCTCAAAGAGCGGGAAAAGACAGTAGGCAAGCGTACCGAAGCCGAATGCGCAAGCGATGATGCGCCACTCGGTCAAGCGCTTGGCGATCATGGGCATCAGCAGGCGTACAAAGAACGTGGCACCCGAAAAGGCCCCCAAGAGCCAACCGACTTCAGAGGCCGAAAGCCCGATGGACGTGCCGTAGACCGGAATCATGAACGATTGCAAATCCCAAGCCATCGACATAAAGGAGCTTGCGATCAATACATTGCGCACATGCGGAATCTTAAAGAGCTCCCAACTGCTCGAGCGTCCTTGACGTTGAGGTCGATTCCACGAACGAGGAATGATCGATTGGAATGCTAGGTATAAAAGGAAGCCCAAAGCCACACAACCGAAACCGAACTGATAGGCGCTTTGATGACCGATGTGGTCAATGAACCAGCCCGTGGCGATCGGAGCGAGCAGGGAGGCCGAAGAGTACCCCATGGCCATGATCGCAAAGTTATTGGTTCGATTTTTCGCGTTGGAAACGTGGCCCACTAATTGTTGGCAGGTGATGACCGTAAAAATCATGCCAAGGCCGTTGATCGAGCACGAGGCATAAAGGGGAATCAGGCCGAAGGTATCGGCAGGGAACAGTAACGGAACCGAGATTGAGATGGAGATTAGCGACAAGCCGACGAAAATAGGCCATTTCGCACCGACTCGGTCGACCCATTGGCCGATTTGAATGGAAAAAAGCGCGGGTATGAAAGCAAATAATGCCATCATGATCCCGACTTCCAAGGCGGTTGCTTGATGGAAAAGCCCGTCCAAAGAGCACGTCACCCGTGTGGTGATCGTTGCCATTTGGGAGGCAATCGTCAGAAGGACAACCCGAATAACGGTTGAGAACATACTGTCTCTATCTCCGAAGCACGAGTAAAAAGAGCCACAACGACACGATTGGTCGTTGCGGCCCGTTTGTTAGTCCGTCAGGTATTAGGCTTACTTACGAATGATAAGAAGCGGAACATCTGCGATCGAGGCGATACGCGTGGCCGTCGACCCCATCACGGCAGCCTTGAAGCGGCCATAACCGTGAGAACCCATCACCAAGACGTCGAGCTTACGCTTCTTGCAGTAAGCGGCGATTTCGTCACCAGGATTGCCGACCAAGCACACTTCCTTGGGCTCGATACCGGCCTTTTCGAAAAGCGGCAAAACCGGATCGATCGCTTCGGCGAACTCGGTCTTTTGCAATTCAACGACTTCGTCTTCAGACAAAGCCGGAAGAGCCATACCCGTCATATCGGGCATCACGGCGCCGGCGTAATCGCTCACCGTGTTGATCACGTGGAACTTGGCTTCGTGACCGAAGAGAGCGATGTGCTTCAAGGCGTACTTGACGGCGTTCGTGCCGAACTTAGAACCGTCAACTGCGATACCGACTTCCAAGTCATGGATTTCCGGCGGCGGCATGTCGCGGAGCATCAAAAGCGGAACGTTGGTTTGAGCCAAAACAGCGTTCGTCACGGAGCCAAAGAGCAAGCCCTTCAAAGCGGAACGACCATGAGAACCCATGATGATCAAGTCGGCGTCCATATCGTCGGCGTAGTCAGCAATGGCTTCGGCGGGGTTGCCGACCACGGAGACTTCTTCAACGTCCAAATTGGCTTTCTTAAGGATCTTACGAGCGGGCTTAAAGGCCTTTTCGCTTTCTTCCTTATAGTAGTCTTCCAATGCTTCCGAGGTGACCAAGCGGCTGGCACGTGCGGGAAGCGGAGCTTGAACATTGAGCAAAACGATATGCGGTTCGCGGCCGATCAAAGCCGTACGACTGGAAACGAAAGCAACGGCGTTATCGCTATAAATACTACCGTCGATAGGGATAAGGATCTTCATAAAGTCATCCTTTTGTAAAGAAATTGTCTGGTTCTGCCCGTCGGAGAAGCCTATGATTCTTCGGCGGAAAACGGGCCAACTCGAGGTACTTCCGAAAGTCTCGGTTGTGACGCTGAGCCTTGTCGGACGATGAGTGGTTCGTTTAGATATACAACATCATGTCCTGAGTTAACTTTAGCGCTATTTGTTGTGCTTTGCACGGATTCTCGGTCAATTTTTAGGGATTTTTCGTATCTCTTAATATGAGTCAGGAAGCTCTTACCAATGCAAACGGTTGCGAGGCTTTTTTAGAACTCTCGCAACCGTTTTTAGTCAAAGATCAGTTTATTCATTGTGAATAATCAGAAGCGGAACATCGATCATTTCTGCAATCTTCAAGGTTGTCGAACCCAAAAGTGACAAATCGAATCGACGATGACCATGGCTACCCATGATCAGGAGGTCAAGTTGCTTTTCTGCGACATAGGTTTCGATTGATTTCACGACATCACCCGTCAAACAAACGTTTTTGGTGTGAATACCCGCTTCGTGAAGGAGGGGAACGATCGGAGCGATGACTTCTTCGAATTGCTTTTCATGCTCTTCGTTGCGCATGGCATTGGATTCACCGCATCGACAATGCATGTGGTGCTTCTTTTCGATCACGTGGAGGAGCGTGAAATGCGGTTTCTTGCCAAAGAAATCACGATGACGTTTGATAAAGGAACCGATTGCCGTGTCGTAATCGGTACCGCCGAGTGCAATGCCGATCTGAGGGTCTTCCTTACACGTCATCGGAACGCCTCGAACTAAAAGCAAAGGCTTTTTCGTGCGACTCATCACGCCTTCGGTGACGGAGCCAAAGACCATGGTTCGCAAGGCGCTTTTACCCTTGCTACCCATGATGATTACGTCGACGTTTATCTTATCGGCCACTTCGGCGATGCGATCGGCTGGGTTTCCTGCCAAAGTGATTTCTTCGATCTTACATTGCAGGGTATGAAGCTCGCCACGGGTCTTTTCAAAAAGCTCAAAGCTTTCGGAATCATAGAAATCACGCAAGAGGACCTTGGCAAAACGCGTGCCCATGATTTCGTAGTCGGTTAATTCCGCATTGACTTGCTCAAGGACGGGACGGACCACATTGAGCAAAATGACGGTGCTATTTTCACCGAGACAACAGCCGCATTGAGCGAGGGATTTGACGGCATTGTCGCTATAGAAGCTACCGTCGATAGGAAGAAGAATTTTCATGATGACGTCCTTGGGATTCTTTTGAGATCCCTAATCGTTTTTCTTTTGCAGGGGAGTGGATCAGTCCGTAACGAGAGGGGGAACGTTGTGGGTTACGGACCGATCCAAGGCAAGCGATCTTTTAGTCGATTGCCTTGGATGAAAGAGTAGAAGAACGTCAAAGATAAAGCCGTAAGCCTTTAGCAAGAAAAGTAAACGGCTTGCAAGAAGTGTTTCTAGACGGGGTCTTTGAGCCACGTTTCAATCAAAGTGAAAGCCTCTTTAACCGCCGGTGGCAACAGATTTTCAATGGGTTGCGAGTATGGGTTTTCAACGATGATCTCACCCAAGAAACCGGAATATTCGGCCTTTTTCTTTTGAAGACGACGCTTGATCTCGATGTCGGGCAATTGCATGAGCGATTGTCGACGATCTTTCACATAATCGTCGGGGCTGCCTGGGCGGACAGTACAAGCAATGATTGCATCCACTAGTTCTCGGCGAAGTGTGGGCATACGTGCGAGTTCCCCTTCGATGGCTTTACCAGGCGAGAGGAAGTATGCCGAACTTCGATTGTCAGCCATCGTGTAACGGGTCTTTTCTTCGACTTCGTGAATTTGTTTCATAACGACTTGATGTGCATCGCCGTCGTTATCACTGATGATGCAACAGGGTTTTCGAAGGCTCAACGCCATCATCAAGAAGGCCGTGTAGTTTTTGCCATCCACACCGATCACGTTGATACCCAATTCACTTGGGTCATAACCGAAATAGGCTTGGAACATCCCTCGAAGCAGTTGTTCTTCCGTCAAACCTTCCACAAAAATCAAACCACGAGCAAAG
>JAFNZB010000031.1 GCA_017383055.1 Burkholderiaceae bacterium
CCAACAATAAGAAACTGCCTCGAATCGGAATCTCGTACCAAAAAAGCGCTGCCAATAAGCACATGGTCCAACCGATCATCGAAAGGCAAAAATAGGGAATCGTCTTCGAGAGCAAGAATGCCAACGGTGAAATGGGCGTTGCCAACATCGCTTCCATCGTACCCCGTTCCCACTCACGCGCCACAACCAAACTCGTGAGCATCGTCCCTGACATATTGAGAATGATCACAAATAAGCCCGGAACCAAATACCATCGACTGTTGTTGCTCTCGTTAAACCACACGCGCGGCATGATCTCCACGCCCGCGGCTTTCACACCGTGCGCAGTCTGCGTGGCGGCGATCGCTCCCGTCACGGCTCCCGTGATACTGGAAGCTCGAGGTGCATCGATCCCATCAACAAGCAACTGCGCTTTGGTTTCTCCACCCATTTGTTTGAAGATCAAAAGCCCCTCGACATCGAATCCTTTCAATGCCGTCATGCCTTCTTGGCTAGAACGAAAGACTTCCGTCTCGAAACTTTGGTTGGCAGATAGCGCAGCCGTTACTTGGCTTGTGACTTCATTGGGCGTATCGGCTACGATGCCTAAACGAATCGATCGAATATCGAACGTGATCCCTTGCCCGAACATCACGATCAAAATGAGCGGGAAGATGATTCCGAGAATGAGCGAGCTACGATCACGAAGGATCTGACGCACTTCCTTCGCCGTGAGCGCTTTGACGTGTTGCCAGAAAAGTCGCATATCGGTCATGAGGCTTCTCCTCGACGAACACGAGCCTTTTCCACGATGCGAATGAAGGCTTCATCCATCGTAGCGGCTTCTCCTCGAACCTCTTGAGGCGTCCCCAACACCACCGATTGCCCCGCATCTTGAATCAAAAGGCGATCACAATAAAGAGCCTCTTCCATAAAGTGCGTGGTCACGATGATGGTCGTGCCTTGGGCTGCCAACGCCGTCATCCAACGCCAAAACTGACGACGCGTCGGAACATCCGCACCGCTTGTCGGTTCATCCAAAAAGAGAATGCTCGGTCGATGCAACAGAGCCACAGCCATGGCTAAGCGTTGCTTGACGCCGCCCGGCAATGTTTTTGCAGCTCGATCGATCACGTCGACCAACTGAAATTCTTTCGCGAGTTTGGCAATACGCTCTTTAGCAGCCTTGCCAAACAACCCATAGGCGCCTGCGAAAAATTCCATGTTTTGCTTCACGCTCAATTCACCGTAAAGCGCGAACTTTTGCGACATATAGCCTAACCGCATCCGCGCTTCTTCTCGAGCGTCTTTTACATTGATGCCGGTGACTTTAAGTTCCCCGTCACTCACGGTCAAAAGCCCGCAAAGCATCTTAAAGGTCGTCGTTTTACCGGCTCCGTTGGGGCCTAAGAGCCCGAAGATATCACCGGGGTACACTTCAAAGGACGTCTTATCGACTGCCATAAAGTCACCGAATCGACGAACCAATTCTCGGGCTTGCACAACGGGTTCCGATCGATCGAACGACTCTTCGATGCCGCCCGAATCCAATCCCTCGATTTTCACCAACCGACCTTGACGGAAGCGCTCGACCAAATACCCATCTTCCAAACGTGATTCGACCGCCTCAAATCGATAATCGGGATAACAAGCTTGAACGGTTTCAATCGATTGATCAGGATGGGTAAGAACTCGTACTTTCCCCGCTTCGGGCACGGCGTCTAAGAAGTGTTCACGATCATCCAAAAATCGGGCTTGGAGATCACGTGTTTTTTCGTGTTTTTTGGGTTCGACCAAGAAGGTCAGTCCTGCCGCACTTTGAGCGATCACCTCGGGCTTTTCGGTAAGCACCAACTCCCCGTCTTCCAAAATGATGACCCAATCGCACTTGGCAGCTTCATCCATGTACGTTGTGGCAACCACGACAGTCATACCGTCGCCACGGACGTTTTCATCAAGGATCGTCCAAAGGTCTCGTCGAGACAAGGGATCGACCCCTACGCTCGGCTCATCCAATAAAAGTACTTGGGGGCGATTCAAAAGCGCACACGCTAAGCCTAGCTTTTGCTTCATACCACCTGATAATCGACCCGCTTC
>JAFNZB010000032.1 GCA_017383055.1 Burkholderiaceae bacterium
AGAATGTTTCCCTAGTAGTATACAAAAACAACAACGTTAAAATGCGCTCTCAAAGGAGCGCATTTTAACGTTAGTGTAAGTATCTACTACTTTCTCTTCATTTGGAAACGGGGAATACCCCGACAGATGCCATAGATATGGGATGGGAAAGCGAGTACGCCGATATTTGGTTAAGGCTGCGGGAAGTCTTGATAATGAGCAAAAAAATGGCGTAAATTTTCAGAAAAATAAGTTATCTAACTGATTTATAACAAGTTTGTTTATGTGATGAATTCGCAAAACTTCAATAGAATTAGCAAGTTCTAAATTAGTAACCCCCATTGACTGTCAACAGGAGACATGAATGTCGGATTTGCAAGTGAAGGGCGCCGGTTTTGCCCAAAAGATTTTTGATGATGTTCGCGAAATGAGCCGCGATGTCCTTGGCGTGACTCGTCAAGGTTATTCCGCTAAAGAAACGGAAGTCCACAATTATTTGCGCACGATCGGTGAAAGCTTGAATTTGGAAATCGTCACGGACCGCGCCGGTAATATTTGGATGACGTTGCCGGGCGAAGATCGTACGTTGCCCGCATTCGTTTCCGGTTCTCACGCCGACAGCGTGCCGCAAGGTGGTAACTACGACGGTTTGGCCGGTGTCGTCGCTGCTTTGACTGTTGCATGGTACATGCGCGAAACGAATTACACGCCCAAGCGTGACTACACGGTTTTGGTGATGCGTTGTGAAGAAAGCTCCTTCTTCGGTAAGGCCTATGTCGGTTCTTTGGGTATGTTCGGTCAATTGACGGAAAAGGATATCAACTTGAAGCACCGTGACGGTTCTTGCACGTTGGGCGAAGCTATGGCTAGCTGTGGCGTGGATTTGAAGGACGTGACGGGTGGTCAACCGTTGATCGACGTTGCCAAGATCGCTGCTTTCGTTGAATTGCACATCGAACAAGGTCCGACGTTGGATTCTCAAGAATCCGCTCGCGCCGGTGTCGTGACGGGTATCCGCGGTAACATCCGCCACAAGGCCGTTCGCATCTTGGGCGAAGCTGCTCACTCCGGTGCTACGGACAAGCCCTATCGTCATGACGCTCTGATGGCTTTCACGGATTTGATCCATCGCATGGACGTGGCTTGGGACGAATGGTTGGCTAACGGTGAAGACCTCGTCTTCACGGTGGGCGTTTTGAAGATGGCTTCCAGCGCTGCTATCTCCGTGATTCCGGGTGAAGTGACGTTCTCCGTTGACATCCGTAGCTTGAGCACCGATACGGTCGAACGCTTCGATGCATTGTTGCAAAAGACGGCCCAAGAAGTGGCTGCTGCTCGTGGCGTGAAGATCGAATTTGACGCCAAGCTCTTTACGAAGCCCTCTGGTGTTGATGCTCAATTGAGCGACGCTTTGGAAGCCAGCGCCAAGTTGGAAAACATCCCGTGCATGCGTTTGGCCTCCGGTGCCGGTCACGACTCTGCCGTGTTGGGTAACAACGGTTTGCCGGTCGCTATGATCTTTGTGGCTAACCAATTGGGTTCTCATAACCCGTACGAAGCCATGGAATTGAAGGACTTCATGCAAGGTACCGATATCCTTTGGGCAAGCGTTTGCCACTTTGACGATTAATCCTTGCGATTAATTCGTTAAGATTAGGGGAGAAGAGTGATCTTCTCCCTTTTTTCTTGTTTGAGTGATTGTCCATGTTAAGACCCCAAACCGCCGTGATCATTGATTCCTCGCCTCTGTTTCGCGAGTCGTTGGCGCAATTGATGCGCGAAGAGGCCATGTTCGGCACGATCGTGGAGACGGGCGATAAACATCTCGGGATGTTCTACATGGATCGATTCAATCCCGATTTGGTGATTTTGGATCTACATATGAAGCATGGTGCCGGGATGGAGTTGCTTCGTTATGCGCAAAACACGTTCAAAGATTCTCGCGTGATTATGTTGACCGATCGTGATGATAGCGAAGAGTTGATGACCGCCGTGCACTTGCAAGCAGAAGGGTATATCTCCAAGTTGATTGAAGTGGCGGAATTGATGTCGCAGATCCGTCGAGTGGCTAGTGGGGAACTTGTGGTGAGCAATCGCTTGATGACCGCTTTGACGC
>JAFNZB010000033.1 GCA_017383055.1 Burkholderiaceae bacterium
GGTGCGGTTATCGTACGTATTTGCCTGACTTTGAAGGCAGCGCCATCCACTTTGCCGGTTTGAGCGTTCCGGTCCTTTACGATGAACGCTACGACATTGCTCGTTGGGCGACTGACGATGAAGCCGAACTTTATCGTGAAGCCTTCTATACGGTACCTCAAGAGTAAGAAGCAAAATCATATCGGGCGTCTGAGAGCACTGCGTTTTCAGGCGCTTTTTTGTGTGTATTTGTTTGGAATAGACGTTTTCGAGAGCACTCTTTGCTAGACTGAAACCATCAGTGACAAAAAGGAGATTGACGATGGTTCGATTTGAAATTACGGGTGGAGTGGATCCTTTATTGGCCGTCAATTTGGAGCGTGGCGATAAGGTGTTGGCCGAGTCCAATGCGATGGTGGCTATGGAAGGCGCTTTGACGTTAAAGGGTAAGAGCCGCGGTGGTGTGTTGAAGTCGATTGCTCGCAAGTTCTTAAATGACGAGACATTCTTTCAACAATACATCGAAGCGGAAAAAGAGCCGGGTCAAGCGCTTTTGGCGCCCAATATTCCGGGCGATATTCGCATTTTGGATGTTGGTGAGCGTCAATACCTTTTGTCCGACGGGGCATTCTTAGCGGCCACTGAAGATGTGGAACTTTCTGTCAAATCTCAAGGCTTAGGCCGTGCGCTTTTGGGTAATAACGGCGGCCTTTTCATCATGGGTACCGAAGGTCGCGGTCAAGTAGCCGTGTCCGGTTTCGGTTCCATTCGTGAATTGACGGTCCAGGCCGGTCAAACACTTTTGGTCGATAACGGCCATTTGGTGGCATGGGATGCCAAGCTCGATTATGAATTGACGCTCAATACTTCCAAGAGCGGTCTTTTGGGCAAACTCGTCAATAGTCAAACGACGGGCGAAGGGATCGTTTTGAAGTTCCGGGGCGAAGGCAAGATCTTGGTTTGTTCTCGCAATAAGGGCGGTTTCTTGCAATGGATCTTCTCGCAACAAAATACGGAAAAGGCCGTTAAAAACGGTTAATTAAGACGGCTGATAGAGCAAGGCGATTTCTGAGAGAAATCGCCTTTTTCCATGGAGGCTAAGTACTTCTGTGGAAACGTTTTTTAGTCGTTGTTGTTAACATATCTACATATAAGCGATTTTGTTTGAGAGTCTTCTATGCATCCGAAAATCCAAGTACTTTTATCGATGTTGATCTTCTCCACGGTGGGGCTCACCGTTCGTTTTGTGGAGATGCCCTCGGCTGTGGTGGTTTTAGCCCGAGCAGTTTTAGGGACCCTTTTTATGTTGGGATTCGTGTATCTCACGGGTAAAGTCATCAACAAAGAAAGTATTCGTGCCAATGCCAAAGTTTTGATTGCTTCTGGCATTGCTTTGGGTCTTAATTGGATGCTTCTTTTTGAAGCCTTCAGCCATACGACGATTGCTGTTGCCGTGCTTTGCTACTACTTGGCTCCGGTATTTGTAATCGTGGGCTCGCCCTTCATTCTCAAAGAACGCATCACCGGTTTGCAATTGGGGTGTGTTTTGGGTGCTCTTTTAGGGATGGTGTTTGTTTCAGGCTTTATCGACGGAGAGTTGCGTGGATTCTGGGGCATCGTGTTGGCAATGTCGGCAGCCGTTTTCTACGCTTCAGTGATGTTCCTCAATAAGTTTGTGAAGGGTGTTTCGACTTATGACAGCACCGTTATGCAATTGGGTTCTGCCGCTTTGGTCTTTATTCCGTACGCGTTATTGACGGTCGATTTCACGAGCCTTGAATGGACGTCGAAAGGCTTGATGCTTTTGGTGGTTTTGGGCGTTGTGCATACGGGGGTAGCCTATGCCTTGTTCTTCGGTTCGTTTACCAAGCTACCTGCACAAACGATTTCGATCTATTCCTACGTCGATCCTTTGATGTCGGTATTGTTGTCGTGGCTCGTGCTTCAAGAGCCTTTGGGATGGACCGGTTTTGTCGGTGCGTTGTTGATTCTCGGGTCGACTTTAGCCAGTGAACTTTTTGCCTCAAAGAAATAGCGTGAGGCTCACAAACACGAAAAGGCGGATGGCTCGCGAAGCATCCGCCTTTTCTTTTTCTTAACGAATTTCAATCTTTTCAATGGGTTGTTCTGTCACCGTGTCCAGCGGGTGATTTTGGTATTTCACTCGACCGAAATTGATGGCTTTAAGATCGATCATTCGAATTGTCGTATTCCAGGACGTTCGGTAGTAGATCTTACGATTCGTCAAGTCCGTAACCGCCGTCCATTGTGTGTCGCTAATCAACTCCGGCGGTGCTTTGCCGGGCGCATGTTCAATGCCGGTTGGGATGTCGAATGCATTAAGAATCGAAAACGTTTGTACGACCGTTTCTCGTGCGGTGTCACGAACGGGGGCCGTGGCCTTATAAAACGCAGCGCGGATAAATCGTGAGGGCGGCGTGGGATCGCCCGGCAGTGCCTTAAGGCCCGCGCCCGTACCGATCGCCTTTAAAACGACGTTACCCCATTGCTGTTGGGGGACTTGGCCCGGTTGCAAGTGCAGGTAGTTGTTGAGATTGGTCATGTGCCATTCAAATCCCGGTGAGTTGGTGAGAACACCCAAGGGGTTATCGAACACTTGAACTTCGCCGTTGACGATTTCGATCACGATCTGCTTGCCGCTCGTGTCACCCACGCGATAGTGAACGGTACCTGTATTTGGGAAGATGCCGACGACATCAATGTGTCGTATCGCCTCTCGCACTTCATCGACCGTTTTGAATTGGCCGAGAATCCAAGTCACGACTTCCATGTCGGCAATGGTCTTGGCGTTGTTGGCCGGGTTATAAGTAACGTAGCGACCGTAGTCAGGGAAGAAAAAGAGGCCGGCCGATAGGCCTGCTTCATTAAGTCCTTCGACCGTGAACGTATTTTCTTGTACGGTCAAGCCGACAAAGCCGTATTTGTTTTTAAACACCATGCCCGTTTTGCCCGAAGGGGTTTGGGCTTGAAACTGCATGTTGGGTGGAAAGATACCGTAGCGGCTGTCAAGTTTGAATTCATGAGCTTCGATCGTACGGGCCATGATGTGAGCCCCGTCACGGGCTTCAAAGGAGATGCCCGTGCAAGCCATGGCGCATGAGGCGCTGAGCGCGCCGGCTACGAGTGTTGGGAGTAGGGTTTTATTTTTCATAACGATTGTCCTTAGGAGAGGAGCGATGCCTATCGATCGCTTTCAGAAGCGATGCTAGCGCGAAGCAATGGGTAGAAAAGCCCTTTGGAGACAATCGGTTACGGCAGAAATCGATCGGCAATAAAAAAGCCGCTTTGTTAACAAAGCGGCAAAAAGGAGCGAACCTTTTTAGCAAGGAAAACACCGTTGAAGTGCTTTCCTTGCGAGAGGGTATTAACCCAAGAAGATAGCGTTGGCAATGATCGTGACGACCATACCGACCAACATCGGGATTGCCGTACGGCGAACGATGGCCATCGGGGAGATACCAGCGGCACCGGCAACGGCGATGATAACACCAGCCACCGGGCTCATGGCACGCAACATACCGGATGCGAATTGCATCGGCGTGACCAAGGACGTCACCGTACCGCCGAGACCGGCAGCAACGTCCGGAGCCAAAGCGGCGAAGGAGGAGTATGCACCGACGCCGGAACCCGTCAAGAACGTCACCAAACCGACGATGGACGTCAAGATGACCGTCATGAAGTTCATGCCGGCGCCGACGTCTTGTGCGGAGTTGATGAGGAGCGTGATGAGGCCAGAGAGCTTCAATGCAGAAGCAAAGAATTCGGCACAGATGATCAAGCTAACGATACCGGCAAACATCTTACCCATGGCTTGGAAGAAGGCCGTAGCGTCCTTCAACACGCGCTTCGGGTCGCGCAAGCGGATCAATTCGACCAACACGACGAAGATCCACACGAGCCACAAAGCAGCGATCGTATCGATCTTGATGCTCGTGATGACGAGCTTGGAGAAGATGATCATCAAGAACACCGGGAGCCACGGGAAGACGGCGTACCACACCGGAGCTTCCGGAGCGTCGACCTTCTTGGCATCAGCGGCTTCAGCGTAAACGTCATCACCCTTGTTGTCGAAGTAACGTTGGACGAAGTAGTGGCAGATACCCACAGCGATCAACGTCGGGATTGCGACCGGCAATTGGCATTGAACGAAGTAGATGATCGGGTCGAGACCGGCGGTCTTAGCAGCCAAGTTAGCCGTACCGGAGGCCGGGCCTAAGCACATACCGGCCGTCGTACCGATGACAGCTGCTGCAGAAGCTGCAGAGACGCCAACGCCACGAAGGATCGGGAACAAAGCGACCAAGAGGAGCATGGCCAAACCGGCAGCAGACGGGATCACCAAGACCAAGATTTGGCCCATCAAGTAACCACCGACCAACACGAGGTACGGAGCCTTCAACATGGACAACGGCTTCACAGCAACGTTCACGAGGGCACGTGCAGCACCGATCTTATCCATGTAGGCTGCGAAACCGCCGGCCGTCATGATCAAGAAACCGGTACCGGCGGCTTGCTTCGTACCGATGCTCTTCAAGAGAGCAAAGATGTCGAAGCCGACGAAACCGGACGGCTTGACGCCCTTGGGCAAGAACGACGTTTCACCCATGGCGATTGCAACCAAGAAAATGGCCAAGCCTGCAAATAAGAGCACCATATGCGTTTGGTAACGTTTAATCAACGCCCAACCCGCGATACAGGTAACGATGACAGCAAATAAAGCTAACATAGTTATACACTCCGAAGGTTAGAGAAAGGATTTAAATTCGCATTCAAGCTTCTCGATCGAGGCATCGATCGCAGCGGCTTTTGCTGCGGTCCAGTTCTTGAAAGATTCTACGCTGGCGTTCATCTCAGCGATCATCGCGGCGTTTTCAGCCGGCGATGCAGAACCGGAAGTCTTACGACGATTGAGGATCTCACGCGGATCAAGCGCGGCCTTGAATTCGGCTTCGCTCATCGGGCAGTTGCGATCGCCTTCCGGGAATTCGGAGTCGATCACTTCTGCGTAGATACGCTTCATTTCTTCGTAAGGGAACGTCAACGGCAAAATGCCGTTGGCACGAGCAAAACCTACCATCTTACTAGCCACGTGGTGACCGATACGGAAGGGAAGCTTGTGATCATGCATGAGACGGTCAGCGATTTCTTGGCTAGCCGTCCAGTCAAGGCTCAGTTCTTCCAAGGCACGTTCTTTGTTAACGACCAAGGAGTCCAAAACCTTCATAAAGTTTTCCAACATCTTGATGGAATCGCCGATAAGACCTGCGTGGATCTTCGAGCTCTTACCATCGATCATGCCGGTGTTGGTGTTGTGTGCGCGCGTCAAAACGGACATGGCGTTGCTCACCACGTCGCTGGCGTAACCGCGAACACTGATCATGAGACCCGGATTACGCTTTTGCGGCATGGCAGAAGACACGTACGTGTTCTTTTCAGCCAAGAGGATCCAGGGACGCGGTTGTGCGTATTGCGTCATGATGTCGGCGATGAAATGACCGACGTGCAAACCGATGCTCGATTGCACTTGAGCCAATTCGACCGGGAGGTCCGTCATGGAAATTTGCGTGGCGTCAAAAGCGTTACGCGTCGGACGTTCAAAGCCCAAGCGTTCGGCCATGCCGTCACGATCTAACGGCCAACCCGTACCGTTCAACACGCATGCGCCCATCGGGCAGACGTTCAAACGTTCGTAGAATTCGCACAAACGTTCGTGGTCGCGCTTGAAACCGGCCAAGAAGCCCAAGATATGATGAGCAAACGTGGTGGGTTGTGCGGCCACACCGTTGGTGTAACTCGGCAAGATCGTATCTTTGTGTTCTTCGGCCAACTCAACGAGCTTAGCCATCATGACTTCCAATTGACCGGCCAAACGCAACACGTTGTCGCGCATCATCGTGGCACGGTACGTCGAGTGCATGTCTTGACTCGAACGACCCACGTGGATCACGGTGACTTCGGGACCGGCGGCTGCGATGAGCTTGGGTTCGAATTGGATGACACGAGAAACACGATTGGCCGGGTCGGCATCGCCGGCATCTAAAACCGCTTGGACACCCTTGGCAGCCTTCTTAGCCAATTCTTCGGACAAAAGACCGATCTTCGTATTCGTTACGATGGTGGCTTTGTTCATTTGACCAAGCCAGAAAAATTCGTCACGCACGATGGTTCTCCTATATCAATGACTCAGAGTGCGAACACAATGAGTCGATGCTAATTCACAGGCTAAAGTCTCTCATGATTGCTCAATGCTTTTAAAGGTGAGAGTTGCAAATGATATTTGCATTTGGAGCAAAATGTGGATTCTGCTGAAATACCCGTGATATATTTATAAGTAGTTGAAATTAAGGGTTTTTAGGGTTAACCATATGTCTTCACGTTTGGATGATCTTTACGCATGGCGCATTTTCGTGACTTTTGCCAAAACGGGCTCGGTGAGCTTGTGTGCACAAGTGATGAATTTAGAGCCTTCGTCGATTTCTCGTGCGATCGCTTCCTTGGAAAAAGGGATCGGTCAGGCGCTCATTCGCCACAACTCGCGACCGATGGAATTGACCGATGCGGGTCGCAAAGCATTGACTCGGATGGAGCCCGTGTTGCGCGCTCACCAACAGTTGATTGACTCGTTGACGTCGGATACGGCCGCCATGGAAGGCCATATTCGTTTTTCCGCCGCATTGGGTTTTGCAACCCGTCGTTTGACGCCTTTTTTGGCTCGCTATAAAGAGTTGTATCCCAACATCTCCATCGACATTGTGGGCGGCTATAAAGAAGCCGAGATCGCCAAAGGATTGTGTGACGTCGGTGCATTGACGGGGCGCCCGACCTTGCCGGGTTTGGTGTACATGAGTCGTGGTCGCAATGTCTATTTGCCGGTCGCGTCTCCCGAATACATCGCCAAGCATGGGATGCCCTTGCAACCGCAAGATTTGATGCATCACAATGTCTACCTTTATTCCGGTGCAGTTCGTGAGGAAACGCGCACCTTGGTGCGTGGTGATCAAGAGGTGCCTTTGGTGCTCAGTCAAGTTACGCGTATCGTCGACATTTTGACCATTCGTGAAGCACTGCTTAACCACATGGGTGTGGCCGTTGATATGCCGCTCGTTCAAGTGTACGAAGACATCACGGCCGGTCGATTGGTTCCGATTTTGCCCGGATGGATGCGACGTCCCGAAGAGTGTTTCGTGGTAACAACCAAGAGCAATTGGCATATTCGTCGTGTACGTTTGTTCCTTGAGTGGTACGCTCGAGAAATGTATAACGAATTCATGAGTTATGAACGAGCCGTTTCGGGGATCGTTGGTTTGCCACCGTATGAAAACCATATGATCGGTGAAGTGTTGCAAACGAAACGTAGCTGATTTTTTCACACTTTACTGACTTTCGATTTCCGCCTTTTCTCAAGTCAAAAAAGGCGGAAATTTTCTTTTAGAAACATACTCCCTAAAGCGTTCCTCAGTAGAATCTAAAAGTACATTTTGGAGAGTTTGCCGTGCAGCGCTTTATTGAATTGACGATTCGTCGAGGCAGTTCTTTGGCCTCGCTTGAACGCCACGATCCGCAGGATTTGATCGTGGTGCTTCGTGGTTTTGCTAGCTATTTGCCCAATGACATGATCACGGCCGAAGTGGCTTTGAAGTCTGCCGTTGAATTTTTAAGTCATGCGGGCAGTTGGCTCAATGAAAAGCCCACCACGCTTTTATTGCAAACCTTGAAAAAGGGTCTCATCTATGAAGCCACGGTCGGCTATTTAAAGACCGATCCCGATACTTATACGCGTGAACAACTCGAAGCCGGTGTGTTGGCCGAAGAGGAGCGACGAGATAACTTCCGTCACAATATGCGCCAAGTACTCCAAAAGCAAAATCGTGAACTCAACGGTCGCCGTCGCATCCAGCACGCCAACGACACGGGTTTTATGCGAGAAGCTCTCGAGTATGCCAAAGAAGCGGCGAAGTTGGGTGAGATCCCCGTCGGTTGCGTGATCGTCAAAGATGGGGAAATCATCGGTGTCGGTCACAATATGAGTATCGCCACGAACGATCCGAGTGCCCACGCCGAGGTCGTTGCGATCCGTAAGGCGGCTCGCGCTTTGGAAAACTATCGTTTAAAAGGTTGCACGCTTTATGTGACACTTGAGCCTTGTGTGATGTGTGCGGGTTTGATTGCTCATGCACGAATCGATCGTGTGGTTTATGGTGCCAAGGATGCGAAGACCGGCGCTTATGGTAGTGCGATCGATTTAGGAATCGCTGCCAAACTTAATCACCGTCCGCAAGTGGACTCTGGTCTGTTGGCTGATGAAGCATCGAAATTGCTCACCGAGTTTTTCGAACAAAAACGTCATGGTTAAGTATCCGTTTCATATCGGTTTTTGTGCGCCCTCTCGTACGATTGACGACGTCTCGAAGTATGAGACGATTGAGCGTTATTTGACCGATCGCGGTGCGAAAGTCTCGTTTGATGAAACGGTCTTTCATCCCGTTAAACAATTCGGGGGTACAGAAAACGATCGTCTTGCCGCTTTTATGCGGCAAATCGAGGATTCCACAGTCGATGTAGTGATGCCTGTGCGAGGCGGCTATGGCATCTCTCGCCTTTTGGATGCGATCGATTATGAGGCTATTGCGCGACACAATCCGATTTGCTGCGGTTTTTCCGATTTCACTGCATTCAATCTCGCTTACTTGGCCCATACTGGGAAGGTCTCTTATCAAGGACCGACCGGCGTCTCTTTTGCCGCATCGGTGCCCGATTTTACGGAAACGAGTTTTTTGAACGCTGTTACTGATACGGTTTGGCAAGTGCATTTCGAGACGACTTCTGATGAAACGCTCAATCTGGAAGGCTGTCTTTGGGGTGGCAATCTCTCGATGATGGTTTCGCTTTTAGGAACGCCTCACTTTCCGAAAATCAAGGGCGGTCTTTTGTATTTGGAAGACGTGCATGAGCGTGCTTACCGTGTCGAGCGAATGTTTTTGCAGTTGGATATGGCGGGCGTGCTTCGTCAGCAAAAGGCGATCATCTTAGGGGACTTTCAAGGCGTGGATGGCCGAACGCCGCTGCGAGAAGAGCAATTTGCTTGGCGTGATGCCGTTCAATATCTTCGACAACGTTTGCCCGAAATCCCGATCATTGAGGGATTGCCTTTTGGACACATACCCGAGCGTGTGACGATGCCCGTTGGCGCCATGACGCGCTTGACGCTTGAATCGCACCGTGTGACACTGACTTCAACCGATCATCCTACGATAAAAAAATGATTGCTCGTTGCCGACAAATCTTCAATCAATGCATCGATAGTTTAAGAGCCTCTTTCTCTCAAGCTTCGTCCGAGTCGCTTCGTCGTGATTCTCGCTTGTTGGTTCGCCAGATCCAAAGTTCGTTGCAGTTGCAACCGGTGGCTTTGGCAGTGGAAGCCATCAGTGCGTTGGGGTTGCTTTTTTTGATGTGGGAAGTCGAGAACCACGCCTTTTTGATCACGTGGTTTATCTTTGTTGGGATGCATATTTACGCATCGCTTGAATTCACGCGTCGTTTTTGGGCTGACCGCCATCGTCATGCGCGCATTGCGCTTTGGGTGAGGACCTGGATGGTGATCGCCGGTGGCGCCGGTCTGATTTGGGCGGTGGCCGGGGCCTTTTTTTCCATTAGTCAC
>JAFNZB010000034.1 GCA_017383055.1 Burkholderiaceae bacterium
CAAACGGCCGAGACGATCGCACGTCGTTTAGGGATCGATGAAGTGCACGCGGAAGCGCTTCCCCAAGACAAGGCTCGTATCATCGGTGAACTACAAGCGCAAGGCTTGAAAGTCGCGATGGTTGGGGACGGCTTAAACGATGCGCCTGCTTTGGCTCAGGCTGATGTGGGCTTGGCCGTCGCCGAAGGCGTTGACATCAGCGCGCAAGCGGGCGACATCCTTTTGATGAAGCACGGGCTTGTTTCCGTGTTGACGGCGATTCGATTGTCGAAAGCGACGATGACAAACATTCGCCAAAACTTGGGCTGGGCGTTCGGTTACAACATTTTGGGTATTCCGGTGGCGATGGGGCTTTTACACCTTTGGGGCGGTCCGATGCTCTCGCCCATGATCGGTGGTTGTGCGATGGCACTCTCGTCGACCTCGGTCGTTTTGAATGCGCTTCGCTTGCGATTCTTCCGGTAAAACAATTCTCAGGGTAAACCCTTGGGAAGTTTGTCTGAATCGGTGATGCCTCAAACGTTAACATTGTGCGAATCGTCAACGTTATATCAATGATTTCAGGGTCTTGTGACGCATCTCAGTAGAATGAATCAGTAACGATTCTCGATTTGGGATGCCATGATGTCCGCGCACGATCAGACCACGTACGTCGAGATGATCAAAGAACGTTTAACAGCGTACTTCGATTTCGAGACGGTCCCCGAGCTTTTGAAAGACAAAGCTCAGGTCTTTGCGCGTTTTACCCAAACGGACGAAAAATATTTTCTTTCTCGTCGCATGAACCTCTACACGGTCAATAACCATCAATACGTGGCCGTCGGGGAATTCGATCATGTGACCGATCAAACGCTTCAATCCGTTTTTGCCTCCATGACCGCACTGATCGACTCGTTCGGTTCCTTTGAGAACACGATGTCGACCGATTACACATTTACCTTGGTCTCGCGCGAGCCTGTGGACTCCGATGCAATCGCTCGCACTTTGCAAACGTTGAAGTATCACAAGAGTTTTTCTTTCGGCTGGCACGGTTGGGCTGATTTGGGGCTCATCGTTGTCGATCTTTCTAACCAACGCGTCTTTAGCAATCGCTATGCGCAACAACAATTGGAGACTGTGCTGTGGAGTTTTGACGGCAAACCGTTAATTACCCCCAAGCGCTCCTTGTTGTCTCGATTGCCGCTGATTCGTGGCGGCGGTTGCTGCGGTTAAGAAACCGAAATCCGATTTTTTCAGTATTACTTTGACAGTTCGATCGAAAGGAAAACCACTATGAACGGTACGTTATTACTCGTTGTCTCGGCAGTGGTATTTGTGGTTGCGTATGTGACTTACGGTGCTTGGCTTGCCAAGAAATGGGGTATCGACCCCACTCGCAAAACGCCGGCTTGTGAAATGAATGACGGCGTCGACTATGTGCCGACGAAGCCCGCTGTGCTTTTGGGTCACCACTTTAGTTCCATCGCCGGTGCCGGCCCCATCGTGGGTCCGATCTCGGCTGCCATCTTCGGTTGGGTCCCTGTCGTTTTGTGGATCATCGTCGGTTCCATCTTCTTCGGTGGCGTGCAAGACTACGGTTCTTTGGTCGCATCCCTTCGCCATCGTGGTCAATCGATCGGTCAAATCATTGAAGCGGTCTTGGGCCGTCGAGGTAAGATCCTCTTTGCCTTGTTCGCTTGGGTGACGCTCTTGGTGGTTGTGGCAGCCTTCGCTAACATCGTGGCATCGACCTTTGCAGCCGCACCGGCTGCCGGTACGAGCTCCATGCTCTTTATCCTCTTGGCCGTCGTTTTCGGTATCGGTCTTTATCGCTACAAGCTCCCGTTGGGCATCATGACGGTTTTGGGTATTGCTGCGATGTTGGGCTGTATGGCCATCGGTCACTTCTGCCCGTTGAAGCTCTCCGTGACGACGTGGCTCGTGATCACGATCATCTACATCGGTATCGCTTCCGTGG
>JAFNZB010000035.1 GCA_017383055.1 Burkholderiaceae bacterium
AAATGGGTATGAAGTTCCGTGCCGTGGCGCCTGACGCTCTTCAAACGAGTGATGAGGTTTACAACCTGTGTCAGGAAGTTGCAAAAGAAACCGGTGCCGAGATCGTTCGTACCAATGATGTGGCCGAGGGTGTGAAGGGGTGTGACTTTATTTACACGGACGTTTGGGTTTCGATGGGTGAGCCCGATGAAGTGTGGAAGGAACGAATCGAGCTTCTCTTGCCGTATCAAGTCAATGCCAAGGTGATGGCTTTGACGGGCAATTCCAAGTGTAAATTTATGCATTGCTTGCCGGCCTACCACGATCGCAACACCAAGGTCGGTGAAGCCATTTATCAAAAGTTTGGTTTGGAAGCTTTGGAAGTGACCAATGATGTGTTCGAAGGTAAGCATTCCATCGTCTTTGATGAAGCCGAAAACCGCATGCATTCCATCAAGGCTGTGATGGTGGCAACGCTCACTCACGTCCCTGACAGTATTTTTGAAGACTAAAGACAAAACACAAGGCCGGCGCAATGCCGGCCTTGATCATTAGAGGACTAAAAACGCTTTAGGCGAGTTTTTCCAAACGCTTTAACGTCAAGTTGCAGAGCATGGCGACCGCCATCGGCGTTGCTTTGTCGTTGAAGTCATAAGCCGAATTGTGGACGCTTACATTGTGTTCGGCATCGCGCACGCCGATGCGGATCATCGTGCCCGGTACTTTCTTTAAGTATTCAGCAAAGTCTTCGCTACCCATGTAAGCGTCGATGAATTGCGTGGAGCCTTCGCCGGCAACTTCGCAAGCGGCACGTTCGGCCTCTTCGGTGATTTCCTTGTCGTTTCGGACGGGACCGACCAAGCGGCGATAGATAAATTCGGCTTCACACTCGTTCATGGCTGCCGTGTGATTGATGATGTCGCGCATCTTACGTTCGATCAAATCTTGAACTTCGACCGAGAACGTGCGCACCGTACCGCTGACCGTGCATTCGGTCGGAACGACGTTCATGGCGGGGTAGGAGCCCGCATTGATGGAGCAAACGGAGAGCACAGCCGGTTCCATCGGATCGACGCGACGAGAAACGATCGTTTGAAGAGCATTGACGATTTCGGTCGTAGTCGGAATCGGGTCAAGCGTCAAATGCGGACGAGCACCGTGACCGCCGTGACCGGAGATCTTCAGGTAGAAAGCGTCACAGGAGGCTTGCATAGCACCGACTTTGAAACCGAACGTGCCAAGTTCAAACTTGTTATCGCCGTGGGCACCATAAATTTCCTTAATGTCGTATTTTTCTACCAATCCGTTTTCCATCAAACGAGCGGCGCCGCTCGCTTTTTCTTCAGCGGGTTGGAAGACACAGACGACACGACCCGGGAAGTCACGATAGGTTTGGAAGTAACGAGCAACACCCAAGAGATACGTAGCATGCCCGTCATGGCCGCAACTATGAGCTTTACCGGGATTTTGGCTTTGCCAGGGTTGACCGCACGTATCAGGCATCGGCAAACAATCCATGTCACCGCGAATAGCGACCGTAGGACCCGGACGCATGCCGTTGATCACGGCAACGACAGAACCTTCACACAAGGACGTGTCAATTTCTTCTACGCCCCATTCACGAAGCTTTTCACAGATGATGCCGCAGGTGCGAGCGGTGTCATGACCTTCTTCCGGATGTTGGTGAAAGTCACGACGGATTGCTGTCAACTCATCTGCCCAAGGAGCGATGGCTTGATAAATCGGATGAGAAGAAA
>JAFNZB010000036.1 GCA_017383055.1 Burkholderiaceae bacterium
GCCAAGGCCAAACGGTTACGCCAACCGCCCGAGAAGTCTTTGACACGCTTACCGGTATCGGCTTCGCTAAAGCCCAAACCGTTTAAGATGATCTTGGCTTGGGCAACGATGGCACCTTCATTGAGTTCGGCAAGGGTCGCGTGGGCGTGTGCCAAGGCCATGTCGTCCTTAGCGGCTGCAAGTTCTGCTCGAGCGGCCATCAAAGGGGCGTGGCCTTCCAAGACCCAATCGATTGCGATGGCATCCACTGCATCGATGTCTTGGGCCACGTGGCCGATATGACCGGCTTCGGGGGCAACGATGTCGCCCGATTCGATCGGTGCTTCACCCAAAATGGCGGCGATCAAACTTGACTTGCCGCAACCGTTATTGCCCACCAAACCGATGCGCTCACCCGGTGTCGCCAAAAGGGTTGCGTGCGAATAAAGCACTCGCACGCCTCGCATCAAGGTAACGTCTTGAAGTCGCAACATTTAATTAAAGGTCTTCCTTTCGAAGCAAGAACACCATGTCTTCTTCATTTTCGGTGGACAACCAGATAAACGGCAATTCAGGGAAGGCTTCTTCACACGCTTCACGGCCGTCGCCCACTTCAACGATCAAAAGACCGCCATCGTTCAAATGATCCTTGGCTTCGGCCAACATACGACGAACGATGTCCAAACCATCCACACCGGCACCCAAAGCGAGCTCGGGTTCGTGCTTGTATTCGTCCGTCAAGTTATCCATCGCTTCTTCCGTCACGTAGGGCGGGTTGCTGATGATGATGTCGTACTTGCGGCCTTGAAGGTTATTAAAGAGGTCCGTTTCCACCAATTCGATCTCATCGGTGAGACCGTAATTGGCCAAATTGATTTCAGCCACATCGAGCGCATCAGGGCTGATGTCGGCACAGTCGACCTTGGCGTTGGGGAACGTTTCGGCAGCCAAGATACCCAAGCAGCCCGAACCCGTGCAGAGGTCCAACACGCTCGTGACTTCTTCAGGATCGTCCACCCACGGGTCGAACGCATCTTGTAAGAGTTCGGCGATGTAAGAGCGCGGGATCAAGACACGTTCGTCGCAGTAGAAAACGTGATCGGTCAACCAGGCTTCGTTTAAGAGGTAAGGCGTCGGAACCTTGTCAACGGCACGGCGTTCGATCATTTCCAAGATGCGCTTGAGTTCTTTGGCGGTCAAGCGAGCATCCCAGAAGCGTTCCAAATCGCTGAAATCAAGCTTCAGAGCACGCAAAACCAAGAAGTAAGCCTCTTCATAGCAGTCGGCACAACCGTGGCCCAAGAAGATGCCTTCTTCTTCAAAACGCGTCATGGCATAACGAATAACGTCGCGGATCGTTTCCAAACGACAGTCTTTGATATCTTGTTCGGTCAACATCTTAAAAATGTCCTCTGATTGACTGAAATATAACCTTCTAATTTTAGCCGCTTTTGCCTGATAAAACAGAATTTTGAGCATAGAAAAAGCCCTGAAAAATCAGGGCTTCTGCGGAATTCGAGTCAGTTGTCGAATCAAGCTTGCTTTTGAGCTTCTTCGATGGCTTTTTTCACGGCTTCAACATTCGGGCGATAAGCGGTCAAACGTTGTTGGATAACGGCAGGAGCTTGAGCGAGCATCGTGTTATAACGATAGCCACCCTTGACCAAGGTCTTTAAAACGGCCGGAAAATCGAAATAGCACTCTTCACGGTTGAGCTTGACTTCACGCTTCAAACCCATGAAGTCGACATAGGTGACCGTGTAGATAACTGCGTCATCGCTCACTTCACAATGCGTGATTTCCAAAGCATCACAGACCCAGATTTGTTCGTTCGTTTGCGTTTTCTTTTCCATGGGAGTTCTCCAATCGTTCTAAATGGTTAGTTATTTTGAGCCTTAGCCTTGTTGTCGGCTTCGGTTCGCTTGGTGTAAATGGTACCGAAGATGCCGGCCACGATGATGAGGACCATCCCCACCATACCGGAAGCCGAGATCGTTTCGCCGAACACGAAGTAACTGATCACGGCCGAGAACGGAATGGCCGAAAAGCCTAAGCAAGAGCTCAAAAGCATGTTGCCTTGGGCATAGGATTTCGTCGTACAAATTTGGCCGAACGTGGCACAAAGCCCCATCCCAACCAAA
>JAFNZB010000037.1 GCA_017383055.1 Burkholderiaceae bacterium
GATCGCATCTGTAGGATTGGCTAGTACCGTTTACGCCTCTCAAGCCATGAAAACGGGTTCAGCTATTCGTTGGGCCGCCCCCTTGTTGACGATCCTCGCTACGATCGGCTCTCTCATTTTCGACGTCTGCATGGGTACCACCACGTCCGATTGGACCATCGCCTTTATGGTGTCGATGATGCTCTCGACGTTTTGCGGTCATCTTTTACGCGCTCGACGCAACAAAGCCCTTTTGAGTGCCAACCATCGCAAAAACGAACAAACGATTCTTGAGCAACAACGTGAAGAAGAAATCCGTGCCGACGAGCGCTTGCGCATCACGCAAGACCTCCACGACGGCTTGGGCTCGCAATTGGTGAGCTCGTTAGCCATGGCCGAAAACGGTCAATGCTCTCAAGAAGAGATGAAAGAGATCCTTCAAAGCTGTTTGGACGATTTGCGTTTGACGCTCGAAGCCAACGGTGTGGCTCGAGAAGACTTCACGGTCGCCTTAGGCAATCTTCGCTACCGCTACGAACCGCGTCTGAAAGCTGCCGGTGTTTCAATCGCTCTTTGGGACGTGAAATCGCTGCCGATGGATTTTCACATCCCCACACAAGACATCACCCCGCTTTTGCGCATCATCCAAGAAGCCATTAGCAATATCATCAAGCACAGTCATGCCAAGCACGTCAGCTTTACGTTCACCAAGGAGCATGACACGTTGGAAATCCTCATCGAAGATGACGGTATCGGCTTGGATCCCACCAAACCCTGTAAAGGCATGGGGTTGTCCGGCATGCAAAAGCGTGCCTATGCATTAGGAGCCGACTTGGTTGTCATCAACCGCAAGAAGATGGGCACCTCGATTTGCGTTCGCTATCGTTTAAGCCACATCGCCACCCAACACTAAAGCAAAAAGTGTTCCGGCAATCACCGATTACAATGGCAATTGGACTAAAATCTTTCGCTTGTATTTTGGAATCTCGACGCTTTTGAGGCGTTCTCGTAAGGAAACATCATGACGACTGAAAACACCTTGCCGGCCATCCCCGCATGGGAAAAGTTCGGCGACTTCTCCGACATCATTTATGAAAAAGCCGAAGGCATCGCCAAGTTAACGATCAACCGTCCGCAAGTGCGCAACGCATTCCGTCCGGAAACCGTTCAACAACTCGTTCAAGCTTTCTCCGATGCTCGTGAAGATCCGGAAATCGGCGTCATCATTTTGACGGGTGCCGGTCCCTTGGCTTTCTGCTCGGGCGGTGACCAAAAGGTCCGCGGTAACGGTGGCTACGTTGGTGGCGATGGCGTTCCGCGCTTGAACGTACTCGACTTCCAACGCATGATCCGTACGTGCCCGAAGCCCGTGATCGCCATGGTGGCCGGTTACGCCATCGGCGGTGGCCACGTCTTGCACATGCTCTGCGACTTGACGATCGCCGCTGAAAACGCTCGCTTCGGTCAAACAGGTCCCCGCGTCGGCAGTTTCGACGGTGGTTGGGGCGCTTCCTACATGGCTCGCTTGATTGGTCAAAAGCGTGCTCGTGAAGTTTGGTTCTTGTGCCGTCAATACGACGCACAAACGGCTCTTCAATGGGGCTTGGTCAATGCCGTGGTTCCGCTTGAGAAGTTGGAAGAAGAAACGGTCCAATGGTGTCGTGAGATCCTTGCCAATAGCCCGATCGCCATCCGCTGCTTGAAGGCTGCCTTGAACGCCGACTGCGACGGTCAAGCCGGTATCCAAGAATTGGCCGGTAACGCCACGTTGCTCTACTACATGAC
>JAFNZB010000038.1 GCA_017383055.1 Burkholderiaceae bacterium
ATGTCAACGGCTTCGGCACTTTGTTGATTCAAACTTTGTTGGATCAATTGGCGTCGCTTAAAGAGTCGCTCCAAGTAATCGGAATCCACCGAATCGCCTCGCTCTTCCATGGCCAAAAGTTCCGTAATGCTCGCATCCACATTGGCTTTTTCAAGCTTTAAGAACGAACATTTGATTTCATACTCCGCTACTTCATTGGGCGTTTGAAGTACTTCTTCTTCACTGACCAATTGCGATAACGTTGAATAATTCGGATCGTTTTGAAGGAAGGTCAACAAGTACCCCGTTGAGAGCGCACCGCTTGATTCTTCCCCTAACACTTGAGCCTGATCGAGTACCAATCGCCACAAATGCACGATCATCGATTCCCACTCATCGACCGTATCGAGCATCTCGTATTCGATCTGATCGGAATAATCGATAAACCACTGCGGATGCATCAAGAAGCACTGCAACAAACGACGCTTGATGTTGGCAAAGATCGGACCCGTAGTCACCGGACGCGTCGGGCGCTTATAACGCGCACTTTGTTGTGAATCGCGACCATAATCACGTTGATACTTTTCTTCCTTGGGCGCCTCTTTCACCAAAGCCACACCACAGAGTGTTGCCAATTCGGCGGGCTCCATCCGAATGGAGGTAGCCAACTCTTGAACGAGCAATTGGCGAAGGGCTTGTGCAGTCATGCGAAGCAACAAGGGCTTAGCAATGGCCACAGCCCGAGCACGCTCTTCGGCCGTCTTCAAAGGAGCGCCTTGCGTGACTTCGCGAACGATATCCATCACGAAGAATTTCGAAAGCGGATACGAACCCTTGATCTGCGCCTCAAACGCTTCAGGGCCTTGAGCCTTGATCAAACTGTCGGGATCTTCCCCTTGAGGCAAGATCACAAAGTGCGCGGTCTGCGTATCGGTGATCACCGACAGGGTCGATTCCATCGCACGACGAGCAGCCTTGAAACCGGCTGAGTCACCGTCAAAGGAAAAATAGACATGGTCGGAAAGTTGGAACAACTTCTTGACGTGCTCGCCCGTAATCGACGTGCCTAAAGCCGCCACGGTTTCTTCAAAACCGGCCTGCGACATTTGGATCACATCCATGTAACCTTCACAAACGATCGCGCGTCCCTTTTTACGAATGGCTTCTCGGCCTTCGAAAAGACCGTAAAGTTCTTGGCTCTTGTGATAAATCGGCGTTTCGGGCGAATTGAGATACTTGGGTTCTTCGCCCGGCACCATCGTGCGAGCACCGAAACCGATCACCTGACCGCGCGGATTGCGGATCGGGTACATGATGCGAGAACGGAATCGGTCATATCGACGATCGTCCTTGACGATGACCAAACCGCACTCTTCCAATTTGGCTTCGGTGGCGTACTGTTCGCCAAACACATTTTGAAGCCCTTGCCAACCGTCAGGCGACAAACCCAATTGGAACTTTTCAGCCGTGGCTTGCGTGATACCGCGCCCCTTCAAATACTCAATGGCTTCACGGTTGTGGAAAAGAGTCGACTGATAAAACTGAGCGGCTTGCGCCATGTAGTCCGTCAAACTGCGAGCTTGTGCCGCGCGTCGTTTCGTTTCCTTATCTTCAGGCACTTCCATACCGAGCGCATCGGCCAATTCTTTAATGGCATCGGGAAAAGACAATCCCTTGTATTTCATTAAGAACGCAATGGCGGATCCGCTCTCCCCACAACCGAAGCACTTAAAGAACTGACGGCTTTGGTTGACGGCAAATGACGGGGTCTTTTCTTTATGGAAGGGGCAACACGCCATGTAGTTGACGCCTTTGCGTTGCAACTTCACATAGCGGCCGATCACCTCAACGATATCGGTGCGGGATAAAACTTCGGAAATAAAACTCTCGGGAATCATCGAACAAATACTCAACAGTCAGCGTAAACAACCACATTGTAGAAAAAAAAGGAGTTTTCCGTACGTTTTGCGGAAAACCCCTTTTTGGCGCGCCTCTCTAAGAAGCGAAGAAATTAGCCCATGAGCTTTTTCTTGATCATGCCGGAGACTTGACCCATGTCGGCACGACCGGTCAACTTGGGCTTGAGCATCCCCATGACCTTACCCATGGCGGCCATGCCCGTCATACCGACGGCAGCAATGGCCTCATCGATCATGACGTCGATCTCTTCAGCCGTCAATTGCTTGGGCAAGTACGTTGCCAACACGTCGATTTCGGCTTGTTCTTTTTCAGCCAAGTCCGGACGTTGAGCAGCCATGTATTGATCGATGGAATCGCGACGTTGCTTCACAAGCTTGGCGATGATGGCATTGACAGCCGTATCGTCAGCGACGATTTGTTCGTCGACTTCCTTTTGCTTGATGGCGGCCATCAACAAACGGATAGCGCCGAGGCGAGCTGCGTCACGAGCTTTCATGGCAGCCTTCATGTCAGCCATGATTTGTTCTTTGATCGTCATGATGAAAATTTCCTTTCCTAGAAAAGACAACGCGTGCCAAAAGCCTCAAGGCCGGCACGCGTGCTTCGATTATCGCTTCCCGATTGTGAGGAAGCAATCGCCTAATTCAAAACAGAATTAGTAGAGCTTCTTCGGAAGCATTTGGCTGCGCAAGCGCTTGTAGTGACGCTTGATAGCAGCAGCCTTCTTACGCTTACGTTCTGCCGTGGGCTTTTCATAGAACTCACGAGCACGCAATTCGGTCAAAAGACCGCTCTTTTCGATGGTACGCTTGAAACGACGAAGAGCGGTTTCAAACGGTTCGTTTTCCTTAACGCGAATAGTGGGCATCAGGCACCTTACCTGTCATTAAAAAAGGGTTATGGTAATGAGTTACCAATCAAATCAGCGTAGCAAAAATCATCGCATTTCGCCTACGCGATCTCCGAAAGCTCCACATTTTCGCATAAAATACGAATAAAACCAAATGCATTTGATAATTTTTTTTCGTCACTTAGCGACATTATCAACTAAGTGATTGATTTTTAAGAAAATAAGAATTCCATGTTGATTTTAGGATTAGAGTCTTCTTGCGACGAAACGGGCGTTGCACTCATCGATAGCGAGCTTGGATTGCTCTCGCACGCCATTCACACGCAAATTGACATGCACCGTTTGTACGGTGGTGTAGTGCCGGAATTGGCCTCTCGCGATCATATCCGTCGCGTGATTCCGCTCATGCAACAAGTACTTGAAGAAGCCGGCAAGAAAAAAGAAGAAATCGATGCGATCGCCGTCACCGAAGGCCCGGGTTTAGCGGGTGCACTTTTGGTGGGCGTGAGCGTTGCACACGCCTTGGGGTTGGCGCTCGATGTCCCCGTCATCGGCGTGCACCACATGGAAGGTCACTTGTCAGCCAACTTGTTGGCTGACCCCGCCCCCGAATTCCCCTTCATGGCTCTTTTGGTTTCGGGCGGTCACACGCAAATTATGAAGGTGAACGGATTCGGTAGCTACGAACTCTTGGGCGAAACGCTCGACGATGCCGTGGGCGAAGCGTTCGACAAGACCGCTCAACTTTTGGGCATGGCCTATCCGGGCGGCCCCGCCGTTTCCGCCCTGGCTGACAAAGGCCAAACGGGTGCGATCGAATTGCCCCGCCCGATGATCCATTCACCCAACTTAGACATGAGTTTCTCGGGTTTAAAGACTGCCGTTTTAACGGCTGTCACGAATGCCGAAGATCCCAATGACGAAACGTTCCGTCAAAACTTGGCTCGCGGTTTCGTCGATGCGGTCGTGGACGTTTTGGCTCACAAAGTCATCAAGGCCATGAAGGCTCATAAGATGAAGACCTTGGTAATCGCCGGTGGCGTCTCCGCTAATAAGCAACTTCGTGAGCGTTTAGTTTCCGAAACCAAAAAGCGCGGCATGAAGGTATTCTTCCCGCCCTTGAAACTTTGCACGGACAATGGCGCCATGATTGCAATCGCCGGTCTCACCCGCATGCGTCACATGACGACCGAACAGATCCGCGAGCATTATCAAAATATGAAATTTAATGTTCGTCCACGTTGGCGACTCAAAGAAGCCACGGGCGACTGGGAGTGACAAAAAAGCACGGTTAGACCGTGCTTTTTTACTAATAGAAAATGAACTACTCTTCTTTGATCGCCACGCTCACCGGCTTAGCCTTCAACACATCACGCAAGACCGCACCCGGCATGACCAAAATAAACCCACGTCGACCACCGTTGATATAGATCGTGGGTAAATCAAAAATCGTCTCTTCGGCAAACACAGGCATGTTCTTTCGAGTTCCGAAAGGTGAAGTGCCACCCACTTGATAGCCACTGTTGCGCTGCGCTTGCTCGGGCTTACAGGGAACGATGTGCTTGACACCGGCTTGACGAGCCAAATTTTTGGTGGAGACTTCACAATCACCGTGCATCAAAATGACCAAGGGCTTGGCGTGCTCGTCTTCCATGATCAAGGTTTTGACAACCGTGTGATGATCGAGGTTAAAGACTTCAGCCACTTTGGCCGTACCGCCATGCTCGACGTATTCATAAGAGAGCTCTTCAAAAGCGACCTTGTTCTTTTTGAGCCACTCGGTCGCAGGCGTTGCGCTTTGGTGTTTTGCTTTAGCCATCGTACTTACTCTATTAGTGCAAACCGGACGGTAACGGGAAAGCGATGCGGTCTTCACGACCCGGCATCGATTCAATGCTTTCAGCACCGCGTGCCTTTAAGTATTCCACCACGCCTTGCACCAAATGTTCCGGTGCCGAGGCGCCCGCCGTCAAACCGACACTTTCGCAACCGTCCAACCAAGACGGATCGATGTCATCGGCACTATCGATCAAATAGGCTTTCACGCCTTCCAATTCAGCCTTATCACGCAAACGCTTGGAGTTTGAACTCGTTTGGGAACCGATCACCAAAACGATGTCAACTTGCTTGGCCAATTCGCGAACTGCCTCTTGGCGACTTTGCGTGGCGTAGCAAATATCTGCCGGCGACAAGGAC
>JAFNZB010000039.1 GCA_017383055.1 Burkholderiaceae bacterium
GCGTTGACGATCAAGTTTTGGATGGCGCGCTTTAATTCCATGGGTTGAGCCATCACAAAGAGATTGCCCGTGATGCTCGTCTCGACCACCACATCGTCTTTTTGACGGATACGCATATCGACCAACGTGTCGTTCGTTGCCAACCCCAAGTCCACGCGTTCCAAGGGTTGGTTGGAGCGACGGGCATAGACCATGAACTGATTGAGGATCCCTTCCATTTGTTCAAGGTCGCTCACCATCGCTTCACGAGAATAGTCGGGGAGGTCGGCCAATTCGATTTCAAGACGCATACGAGTCAAGGGCGTGCGCAAGTCATGCGAAACACCGGCCAACAATACTTCGCGGTCTTCGTCGGCTCGTCGAAGCTCTTCGACCATGTGATTAAAGCTCTGGTTCACGGCTTCGATTTCGGCGACGTCGCTCTCAACGGGCAAGGGAGCGGGGTGTTCGCCTCGGCCCAAGCGTTTGGCAGCGTCACTTAAACGTGCCAGCGGTTTGACCGTGCGTTGCGTAAGAAGCGTTGCGCCAGCGATCCCCACGACGAATGCCACAAAGGCCCACCAGACCCACGTGGTCCCGAACGGGGGATCCAACAAGTCTTCACGGATCATGAGCCAATAGTCGTCGCCTTCGATGTTAAGCGACACCCAAAGGCCCGCTTCACCGTTGACGGTACCGGCCAAGACCGTGTCTGCGCCCAAGACTTCACGGGTTTGGGCTTCGATGAGTTCGACGATGTTGCCCGTGCCCACGAGCGGAGTGAAGTCGTCGTGGGATTCACGGGGCAAGACGCGCAAGCCTTCTTGGTAAGCAAGCGTTCGCAAAAGGTGAGGACGAAGATCGACGTCGGCGGTCACGAGCGCGTAGCGCGTGAGGTTGGCCGTGGAGACGATCTGATGCGAAACGGTCTTCGAGAAGGGGATCTCGGAGAAGACACGGAAACTTTGAAGCCACGCAAGCGCCGTGATCATGATCAACAGGATCAACAAAGTAAACGTTCGCCAAAAGAGGCTCGGTGACTTCAAAGCCATAATGGATCCCCCTTAAGTACTGACGGCTTATTTGCTACGGCCGTCCGGGATGAAGATGTAACCCAAGCCCCAAACCGTTTGCAAGAAGCGCGGCTTGCTGGGATCGGGTTCGATCAACTTACGAAGGCGAGACACTTGCACGTCCAAAGAACGGTCAAAGGCTTCGTATTCGCGACCGCGAGCGATCTCCATCAACTTGTCGCGCGAGAGCGGTTGACCCGGGTGACGGGCAAAGGCCTTCAAGACGGCAAATTCACCGGTCGTCAACGGCATCGGCTCGCCGTTCTTGCGAAGTTCACGCGTGCCCAAGTCGAGTTCGAATTCACCGAACTTGACGACTTCGCCTTCCATGGAGGGAGCGCCCGGCACTTCGTTGGCGGGACGGCGACGAAGCACGGCGTGGATACGAGCCAAGAGTTCACGGGGATTGAAGGGCTTCGGGATGTAGTCGTCAGCACCCATTTCCAAACCCACGATGCGATCGACATCTTCACCGCGAGCGGTGAGCATGATGATCGGGGTCATGTCTTTTTGTTCACGCAAGCGGCGCAAGATTTGCAAACCGTCTTCGCCCGGCATCATCAAATCGAGGATGAGGGCGTCGAAGCGTTCGCGCAACCAAAGGCGGTTCATTGCGACGCCGTTTTCAGCGACAAAGACCGTAAAACCGTTTTCGCCGAGGTAGCGGCGCAAAAGGTCGCGAAGGCGCGGATCGTCGTCAACGACTAAGAGTTTCGGCGTACGTTCTGTCATGATGTTTGTCCTTTACTGGAAATCACCCACAACGGGTTTGTTACATTCGTATTGTCTACAAATTTTCAAAACGGGTAAGGGTTTTCCAAAACTCTGTTACAAATTCACTATTATTTTAAAAATTTCGACACATATTTCTCAAAAAACATCACTAATATAAAGGTTGTGCAAAGTTTGCACGGTTTTACCATTCGGTTACCAATTATCCTATTTAGTCACATGATCAAAGCGAAATGTCTGACGGCAGCCGTCTTAGCCACCTTGGCAGGCAGCGTTTTCGCCGGTAACTCATTCATTACGGTGAGCGTACCCGCTCCGATGCCGTCGATCCATCCGCTTGGTAACCTCTACTTCCCCTCGACTCGTCCGATCGAACAACCCAAACTCTGGAATGACATGAATGCGCGTGAGCGTGCCGAACTGTGGCCGCATTTGAGCGTGCGCATGCAACGCCACTATTGGATGTGCATGTCCAGAGCCGAGCGTCGGGCGATGTATAAACTCTTGCCCCCAAAGAGCAAGCTTGCGCTTCGTCACCGCTTCGTTTTCCAAGACCATAAGGTCCATGGCGGTCCCGTCCCGTCACATTTGGCTGACGATCACACGCCGCCTCGTCCTCCGAAGCTTTCGCCCGAACAACGCAAACGTCTGCGTGCACAGATCCGCGATTTGCGCGAACAAGATCGCCCCATCCGCGATCGCATCCCTCGCTAAGTCCTTAACTTGCTAAAATGATCGGGTTCTAATTAGGTATTAGTCTCTTCGAGTAAAAGAAGAGACGTCTTTGCGTCTACGTATGGATCAATTGACATTATTGGCCTTGGATACGGCCACCGAATACTGTTCCGTGAGTTTGTTGGTCAAGGGCCAACGTTTCGTGCGTTCCGAAAAAGTCGGTAACGGCCACTCACAACTCATCTTGCCCTGGATCGATGAAGTCTTAAAGGAAGCCGGCATCGCCCTTCGTGATGTCGACGGTATTCTTTTCGGGGCCGGTCCCGGCGCTTTCACGGGCCTTCGCATCGCTTGCGGTGTGGCACAAGGTTTGGCTTACGGTGCCGACAAAAAGCTTTTGCCCGTTTGCAATTTGGAAGCCTTGGCTCACCATGCTTTTGAAAAGTCACAACGCGTGGCTGTCATGAACGACGCTCGCATGGGTGAATGTTATGCCGCCGTTTATGAAAGACGGCCGACGGTGTCGTCACGATCGCGGCTCCCATGTTGATCAAGCCTGAGATGGTCGATGCGTGGCTCACTGAGCACGCCGCTCAATACGCCACGGGTACGGGGATCGAAGCCTACAAGATGGCGTTGGAAATCGATAACGCCCCCTCGCACTTGGAGGCCGATGCCATGATCGATTGGTATTTGGCTAATCGTTGTGCGTTGAAGGATGCTTGGGTCGCGCCGGAATTGGCGGCTCCCATTTATGTGCGCGATCGCGTCGCGTTGACCATCCAAGAACGTGCCGAAGGGAAGCGCCTTTGATGTTGCACTTTACTGAAATCACTCGGGAAGAGATCCCGCTCGTGGCGGCGATCGATAAGGTTGCGTTTGAGTTTCCGTGGTCGGAAAACGAATTCATGGGAAGCTTTAACGCAGGTCACCGTTTCATTGTGTTAAAGGACGATGAGACGATCGTGGGTTTTGCGGTCTATCAACAAGTCTTTGAACAAGCTGAAGTGTTGACGATCGGGGTCGATCCGGCGCATCAACGCAAGGGTTACGGGTCTTTGTTGATGGAAAAGATGGTGGCTGAACTCTTGACGCTTGGCGCCGAACAACTCTTTTTGGAAGTTCGAGTCTCGAACGTTCCCGCTCAAGGCCTTTATCGAAAGATGGGCTTTGTCGAAATTTCCCGTCGAAAAGGTTACTATCCTACCGAAGGCGGTCGTGAAGACGCGATCGTGATGCAAAAGGCATTGTTGGAAAACTGATGAGCTACTCAAAAGAAACGGCACTGATTTGGCAAGCCATGGGGATCGGCCCGCTCTGGATCGAGCGAGACGCCGAGGACCCGTTGTCGCCTTCGGCCGTTTTGGCGGAGAAGCCCCAAAGCGCGGCTCAAGTGGCTCTTGAAGAAAAGCCTGCCGTTGCTCGTCCCCAAAAGCCTGAAGTGGCAACGCCGGCACCGGTCAAACCCGTCGCCTCCGAACCTGTTTGGGGAGAAATGCCCAAAACCTCGGTTGCGCCCGCTCAGAAACCCCTCCAACCCAAGCCCGTGCAAGCACCGGTGCGACCGGCTGCGCGTGCTGTTGCC
>JAFNZB010000040.1 GCA_017383055.1 Burkholderiaceae bacterium
CCGGCGTAGAAGTTCTTGAAGAACGGATAGGCCTTATCGCCATAACCGTCACCGTAACCGATTTCACCGTTGAAGGCGAACGTCAAGTTCTTCGTGAGCGGATAGTAGTGTTGGATTTGGTAGTTCAAACGATAGTAGCTCAAATCCAAAACCGGCAAAGCCAATTCACCGTTCACGCGTTGGAACGTACCACGCGTCGGCACCAAGGCGGAGTCACGAGAGTCACGAGACCAACCGATCGTTGCAGCAATGGAGTGCGGATCCTCACCGAACTGTTCGACATAGTTCTTATAACGAACAGGAGAATTCGGGTTCAAATCGACAACCGTGTTTTCCCACTTAGCACCGACGAACACACGATCGTTTTCCGTTACCGGAATACCCCAGCTCACGGCAGCACCGCGCGTTTCATAAACGACGTCAGCCAAATCGAGTTCTTCCATGTCGACTTCGCGGACATAGAGGTCCAACGTACGAGAGATACCTTCGTTCGTCACGTACGGTTCCGTCAACGACACGGAGTAAATCTTATTGGCATCGGAGTTATCGACTTGAACGCTGAAAGACTTACCCGTACCGAAAATATTGTCTTGAGCAAAACCGGCAGACAAAAGCAAACCGTCAGAGGACGAGAAACCGGCACCCAAAGAGAGGCTACCCGTCGGACGTTCGACAACGTTCACTTCCAAGTCCACTTGGTCACGCGTACCCGGAACCGGCTTATGATCAACGGTCACGTTGTCAAAGTAACCCAAGCGGTCGATACGGTCACGAGAGATCTTGACCTTTTCGCTATCGAACCAAGCAGCTTCGTATTGACGCACTTCACGACGGATCACTTCGTCTTGCGTCTTCGTGTTACCCGTCACCACGACCTTACGAACGTAAGCGCGACGACCCGGGTCGACCGTAAAGATCACCTTCACGTCGTTGCTGCCTTCGGTCGTCACCGGCGTCGGACGTGCCGTCGCAAATGCATAACCGAGGCTCGAGAGCTTGTCGACGATGGCGTTGGAAGCATTGTTGATTGCTTCGGCGTTATACGTTTCACCGAGTTCCACTTCCACCAACGGCTTCAATTCTTCTTCAAGACCCAAAAGGTCACCCGTCAGGCTCACATCCGTCAAGCGATATTGTTCACCTTCGGTCACGTTCACCGTGATGAAGATGTCCTTCTTGTTCGGAGCGATGGACACCTGAACGCTATCGACCTTGAAATCCAAATAACCGTTATTGAGGTAGAAAGAGCGGATCGCTTCAATGTCGGCAGCCAACTTTTCGCGAGAATAGAGATCCTTTTGGTTGTACCAAGACATCCAACCGGATTCACCCAATTGCATTTGTTCGGCCAAATCTTCATCATCCATTACCTTGTTACCCACAAAGCGGATGGACTTAATCTTGGCGGCTTGACCTTCGTCGACAACGATAGAAAGACGAACACGATTGCGATCGAGCGGCGTCACCGTCGTCTTCACGTCAACGCCATAGTGACCGCGGGCCAAGTATTGACGACGCAATTCTTGGTCGGCACGGTCAAGCGTTGCTTGGTCAAAGATACGGCCTTCAGCCATACCGACGTCGCGCAAACTTTGCTCGATAGCAGACTTATCGAAAGCGCGGATACCTTGCGTGCTGATGGAAGCCACGGCTGGACGTTCTTGCAATTGAACGACCAACACGTCACCTTCTTGTTCCAAACGGACGTCACGGAAGAGACCGGAGCGATACAACGAGTGGATCGCAGAGTCACCCTTGGAGGTCGTAAATTCATCGCCTACACGGAACGGCAAGTGCGACAACACCGTACCCGGTTCCGTACGTGCGATACCTTCGATACGGATATCCTTAATCGTAAAGGAGTTAGCCATCGCACCCGTTGCGATCGTACACATCGCAGCGGCAACCGCAGAACGTAACAAATAATCTTTTAAGTGCATCTTTTGCTCTTTCGGTAAATCAACGCCTATTGAAGCAGACGTACAAAGTCGTTAGAAAGCGCAAGCGCCCCTAACGCCAATACAATAAAAAGGCCAATTTTTTGCCCAATTTCCATCCAATTGTCAGGTAACGGGCGTCCACGAATAATTTCTACCAAATAATACAGGAGGTGACCGCCATCTAACATAGGGATTGGCATTAAATTCAAAATTCCCAAGCTCACGCTGATCATCGCCAAGAAAGCCAAATAGGCTCGAATGCCCATTTCTGCACTCTTACCGGCATAGTCAGCAATGGTCACCGGACCGCTGATACCTTTGGTACTGGCTTCACCCGTCACCATTCGGGCGACAGCCTTGCCTGTCGATTTGACGATCGAGACGATACGATCAAAGCCTTGAATGACACTGTCGATCGGTCCCAATTGTTGCCAATACAAATTGGGCTCAAAGCGAATCATCGCGCCGATTACGGGCGATGCCATCTTCTCGCCCTTCTCATTCGTGATCTCACCCATCGTGGGATAAAGCGTCACTTCACGGGGATCTTCCTTAAAGCCTTGAACCGTCAAAACCAAAGGTTCGCCTTGATTCGTGCGGATTTTCTCCAACAACTGCCACGAGATCATGATGTCTTGGCCGTTGGCCTTCAACACACGATCCCCAGGCTTAACACCGGCTATCTGAGCAGGTTTGCCTGCGACAACATCAGCGATGATCGTGGAGCCATAGTGATACGTCAACCCCAATTGTTCGGGTAACGTCACTTTTTCATTTTCGACTTCAAGACCGGAAAGGTCCCAATAGACGGTGCGCTCGTTGCCATCACGCGAAACCACCATCGGCACGTCGCGTTCGCCCACCTTTTCCATCAAGCGCCAATTAAAGCTCTCAACGTCGGTAATTTTTTCACCGGCTAAACTGCGAGCTTCGTCGTAGCGTTGAACGCCAATCATTTGCGCTTGACTAGCAGGCTTCGGATCCCAGAAAACCGTTTTTAACATCGGTTGGCCCATCATACCGATAGCCGTATAAAGCATAACGGCCAAAAGTAAGTTAGCCACAGGACCGGCGGCAACGATCGCGATACGTTTCCAAACCGATTGTCGATTAAACGCACGATGGCGTTCGGCTTCGGCGATCACCTGATCCTCTTCACGCTCATCGAGCATGGAGACATAGCCGCCAAAAGGCAAAGCGGAGATGATCCATTCGGTTTGATCGCGGCCCAACTTTTTCGAGAACAACTTCGGACCGAAACCGAAAGAGAACTTCAGGATCTTGACTCCCGCCCAACGCGCAACGAGATAATGGCCCAACTCATGAATGACGATGAGCACACCCAATGCAACGACAAATGCCAACAAGGTGGTCATTAGGCGATCACCTCACGGGTACGAGCACGCGCTTCCAAATCAATCGCCAAAATTTCTTCCAACGTCGTCGCTGCCGTCGGTTGATAGGAATCCATCATCGTGCGACACGTACGAGCGATATCCAAGAAACCAATGCGATTCTTTAAGAACGCCTCAACGGCGATTTCATTGGCGGCATTCAAAACGATCGACGCAGCCCCACCTGTGCGCAAAGTTTCATACGCATAAGCCAATTGCGGGAAGCGCTCCAAGTCCGGTGCCTCAAACGTCATGTCACGCATCTTGGTAAAGTCCAAGCGGCCGGATCCGCCATCCAAACGCTCGGGCCACCCCAAAGAATAAGCAATGGGCGTCTTCATATCGGGCGTCCCCATCTGTGCCAAAACGCAACCGTCAGCGTATTCGACCATGGAATGGATGATGCTTTGCGGGTGAACCACCACATCGATTTGATCGGGCGAGAAACCGAAAAGCCAAGAAGCTTCAATGACTTCCAAACCCTTATTCATCAAGGTGGCACTATCGACACTGATCTTTTGGCCCATACTCCAATTAGGATGCGCACAAGCTTCTGCTGGCGTGACGTTTTCCAAATCCATACGACGACGGAAAGGACCACCCGAGGCCGTCAAAATCAAACGAGCGTCGGCGCGTGCAGCGGGCGTTGCCGATGCTAAGCATTGATAAATGGCGTTGTGTTCGCTATCGACCGGTAACAATTCGGCGTTGCAATCTTTGACGGCACGCATCAAAAGTTCACCACCGCAAACCACGCTTTCCTTATTGGCGAGCAAAAGACGCTTACCAGCCTTCGCCGCAGCAAAGGTGGGAGCAAGGCCAGCAGCGCCCACGATGGCCAAGACGGCAACATCCACTTCAGGCAATTGAACGATTTCGCACAATGCAGCAGAACCGGCCATGGCACGAATATGAGACAAACCCGCAGCCGCCAACTTTTCGACCAATTCCGCATAGCGAGAGTCGTCTGCGATCACGGCGATCTTCGGTTGCCACTCGGCACACAAACGCACCAATTCGTCGACGCGTGAACCGGCGCTTAACGAATGGATTTCATAGCGATCGGGATATTGACGGACAACATCTAAAGTCGAGCGACCGATCGAACCGGTCGCTCCAAGTAAGGCAATTTTTTTCGTCATGAGACTTTAAAAAGAATTGACGTCGATTAGGCAGTCATGGTGCCAAGCAAGTGCAAGACCATCACACACAAGAAAGCCGTGGGCAAGGTCGGCATCATGGCATCCAATCGGTCGTAGAAACCACCGTGGCCCGGCAAGAGATTGCTCGAATCCTTAATACCGGCTTGACGCTTCAAGGTACTTTCAAAGAGGTCGCCAACGATGGACAAGGCCACCAAAACAACGGCACCGAGACACCAGCCCAAGGGACCCGTCACATTGATAAACATCGACGGAAGCGTTGCGTCAGCCAAACCGTAAGCGGCGGCAAAACCGGCCAAGATAACACTCAACATGCCACCGATCACGCCTTCCCAGCTCTTTTTTGGACTCAAAGCCGGGGCCAAGCGACGCTTACCGAAAGCCATGCCGGAGAAGTAAGCCATGATGTCGGCGATCCAAACAACGCAAAGGATCGAGACCACCATCGCGATACCGAAAGCAGCCATGGCGCTCACAAAAGACAACCAGGCGGCCGGCACAAAAAGGATACCCGTCACGGCAACGACAACGGAAGAAATCTTCAAACCCGTGTGACGAGCCATAAAGATGCGAATGGAGATACCCAACCACAAAAGACTCACCACAACCAAATACAGGGCAAAACCCGTAAAGAGAGAAGAGTAAGCCGTTTCATTGATCATACCGGTCGTGACTTCCCAGTAGATCAAATACGTGATCGTCATCATCGTGATACCGACCACGGCGGAAACCAAAGCCGAGGACTTCGACGTAATGCCGGCAAGCTTTAACCACTCCCAAAGCGCTAAGGTAAAGCCCACGCCCATCACAAGCGCAAACGCGACTTCGCTCACCATGTACGCTGCCACAATGATGGCCAACAAAACGATGGCCGTGATCACGCGTTGTTTCAACATATTCGATTTCCTATCTCAAAAAAACTCATTGTTGGCTACGGACTTGATCGCCCGTCATCCCAAAACGTCGTTCGCGATCGTTAAACCACTCGATCGCAGCATCGAAATCCGCTTCGCGGAAGTCAGGCCACAATGTACGAGTGACATACAACTCGGCATACGCCGCTTGCCATAAGATGAAATTACTGATGCGTTGCTCACCGCCCGTGCGGATCATCAAATCGACTTCCGGGGCCCAGTCAAACGCCATGTGCTCGCTCACCATCGCTTCGGTGATGCGCTCAGGGTGCTCGGCCACTTCGGGGTGAGCCTTCACCATCTTTCGCATTGCTTCCACAATGTCCCAACGCCCGCCGTAGTTGGCGCAGATTGTCAAAACCATTCGATCGCACGATGCGGTCATCGCTTCGCTTTCGGCAATGCTTTGTTGAATATCGTCACTAAACGCCGTCAAATCCCCTGCGACACGCATACGAACGCCATGTTCACGCATATGCTTGGCCTCACGCTTTAAGGCCGTTGCAAAAAGCTTCATCAGCGCATTGACTTCTTCCGGAGGACGACGCCAATTCTCAGAGCTGAATGCAAAAAGGGATAAAAACGGAACGCCCGCCTTAACGGCGGCTTCAATGGTCCGTCGCACCGACTCGACACCACGACGATGTCCCTCGGCACGAGGCAAAAAACGGCTCTGAGCCCAACGCCCATTGCCGTCCATGATGATTGCAACGTGGCGAGGAACCGCCACGTTGCCTTGTTTGATGATAGCAGTCATTCAAACGGCCACGACTTAGATCGTCATGACTTCTTTTTCTTTGTTAGCGACCGTTGCATCGACTTGAGCGATGAAATTGTCGGTCAACTTTTGGATATCCTTTTCAGAACGCTTTTGATCGTCTTCAGAGATTTCCTTGTCCTTCAACAAACGCTTAACGTGTTCGTTAGCGTCACGGCGCAAGTTACGGATAGCAACCTTGGCTTCTTCACCGATGTGCTTCACGACCTTCGTGAGTTCGCGACGGCGTTCTTCGGTGAGCGGGGGCAACGGCACACGGATGAGCATACCGCTCGTAGCCGGGTTCAAACCGAGATCGGAAGAGCGGATTGCCTTTTCGATCGGGGCGACCATGTTCTTTTCCCACGGTTGGACCGTCAACGTGCGAGCATCAGCCACGCCGACTTGAGCGACTTGGTTGATCGGGGTCGGCGTACCGTAGTAGTCCACCATCACGTGATCCAAAAGGCCGGCAGAAGCACGACCCGTACGGATCTTGATGAAGTCTTCGCGCAACGTTTCCACCGTGCGGTTCATCTTGTATTCACATTGTTTTTGAATTTCGCTGATCGTCATGATAACTCCAGTTATTTTTTATTCTTTCTACTGCCCTATTAGAGGTGGACCAAGGTACCTTCGTCTTCACCGCGGCAAACGCGTGCGATCGAACCCTTATCGCCGATGTTAAAGATCTTGATCGGCAGGTTTTGTTCACGGCACAAAGCAAAAGCCGTGGCGTCCATGACGCGCAAATCGCGACGCAAGCATTCGTCAAACGTGATGTCCTTGATGAACTTGGCATCGGGATCCTTCTTCGGATCGGCCGTGTAAATGCCATTGACCTTCGTAGCCTTCAACACCACGTCGGCATTGATTTCAGCACCGCGCAAAGCGGCAGCCGTATCGGTCGAGAAGTAGGGATTACCGGTACCGGCAGCGAAGATCACCACGCGGCCCTTGTCCAAGTGACGCAAGGCCTTACCACGAATGTAAGATTCGGCGATACGTTCGATGTCCAAAGCGCTTTGTACGCGAGCATCGACGCCGTTCTTACGCAAGCAGTCTTGCAAAGCCAAAGCGTTCATCAACGTGGCCAACATACCCATGTGGTCACCTTGCGTGCGTTCCATACCGCTTTCACCCAAAGCCACACCGCGGAAGATGTTACCGCCACCGACGACGATACCGATCTGCACACCAAGCTTGTACGCTTCTTTAATGTCCTCAACCGTCGATTGAATCGTATCGCGGTTGATACCGAAAGCGTCCGGACCCATCAAAGATTCGCCGGAGAGTTTCAAAAGGACTCGCTTGTATTTGACCGGTGTTTCTTTAGCCATGTTCACTACTCCTCTGTGTGACAGCACGTTCTAACTAATTGTTACCCCTCTATCAACAAAATCGATAACCACGATCAAATCCGACCGTGACTATCGACGAGTACGGTCGGCATGTACGAGGGGCGCTCATATTAGGACGATTATGCCCATCCTCACAAGAGTTTTGGGCTCTTACAAGCCCATTTTTTGCGCAATCACCTTGATTAAGTCAAAGCTTTACGTCTTTTTTCTAAGGCACTAGAAAAAAAGACTTCTAGGCAGCACCGACCTTACGATCGGTTTGCACTAGAAGTCTTCTAGCTTAAAGGACTAAATTAGGCCTTCTTAGCAGCAGCCATTTGTTCAGCCACTTCAGCAGCAAAGTCGCTTTGCTTCTTTTCGATGCCTTCGCCAACAACGAAGAGAACGAAGGAAGCGACGGATGCGCCGTTTTGCTTCAAGAGTTCGGAAACGCTCTTCTTGTCGTCCTTAACGAACGGTTGGGAGAGAAGCGTAACTTCCTTCAAGTACTTTTGAACCGTACCTTCAGCGATGCGTTCGAGCATAGCTTCGGGCTTGCCGGCTTCGCGAGCCTTTTCGATAGCAACGCGACGTTCCGTGTCGAGGAGAGCTGCGTCAACGCCAGAAGCGTCGAGAGCCTTCGGCTTCGTAGCAGCAACGTGCATAGCGATGTCGTGACCAACTTCATCCGTGCCGCCGACCATGTCGACCAAAGCACCGATCTTGGCGCCGCCGTGGATGTATTGGTGCAACTTGCCTTGAGCTTCGATACGGTGGAAGCGACGGAACGTCATGTTTTCACCGATCTTACCGACCAAAGCCGTACGGATAGCTTCCAAGGATTGGCCTTCCACTTCGAGAGCGGACAAAGCTTCCATATCAGCCGGGTTCTTTTCAGCAACCAAGCGAGCAGCGTTAGCAGCCATGGCTTGGAATTCGGGGTTCTTAGCAACGAAGTCCGTTTCAGAGTTAACTTCGAAGATTGCGCCGGTCTTACCATCTTCAGCGATGTAGATCGTCACGACACCTTCAGCAGCAACGCGGGAAGCAGCCTTGTTAGCCTTGTTACCGAGCTTAACGCGCAAGATTTCTTCTGCACGAGCCAAGTCGCCATCAGCTTCAGCCAATGCCTTCTTGCATTCCATCATCGGAGCGTCGGTCTTAACGCGCAATTCTTTAACCATAGCGGCAGTAATAACGGCCATGGGAGTTCTCCTAAGAGTTAGGGTTTAAAGACAAATTCAAAAAAGGGGCGACGCCTTTCTAATCGAGAAAAACGCGCCCCAATTTTTTGTGCAGATACGTCAGTTGCTTAACGAATTAAGCTTCGACTTCTTCCACGACTTCTTCAGCAGCCACTTCCTTTTCGAGAGCAGCTTCGCTGGCTTCGCGGCCGTCCAAGATGGCGTCAGCCATACCGGCAGCGTAGAGAGCAACAGCCTTGGAGGCGTCGTCGTTACCCGGGATGACGAAGTCAACACCAGCCGGGTTGTGGTTCGTGTCGACCACAGCGATCACGGGGATACCGAGCTTGTTAGCTTCTTGGATAGCGATCTTGTGGTAACCCACGTCGACCACGAACAAAGCGTCCGGCAAGCTCACCATGTCCTTGATACCACCGATGGAGCGATTCAACTTTTCAACTTCACGCGTGAAGTCGAGAGCTTCCTTCTTCGTCATCTTTTCCAAACCGCCGTTAGCGATCGTGGCTTCCATGTCCTTCAAACGCTTGATCGTCAACTTAACCGTCTTGAAGTTGGTGAGCGTACCGCCCAACCAGCGTTGATCGACGTAAGCGCAACCAGCACGTTGAGCTTCTTCAACGATGATGTCACGACCACCACGCTTGGTGTCGACGAAGAGGATCTTACCGCCCTTAGCAGAGAGTTCGCGAGCGAACTTGAGGGCTTCTTCAAACTTCACAACCGTCTTTTCGAGGTTGATGATGTGAATCTTGTTGCGAGCACCAAAGATGTATTGACCCATCTTCGGGTTCCAGAAACGAGTTTGGTGACCGAAGTGGCAACCAGCTTCGAGCATTTCGCGCATGCTAACCATGGTATGAGATTCCTTTAAATTCTAAGGTTTATATCTGACAACGCGACGCTCTCTTCACGGGCCTATGCGGATCGACGAAGCGACCTGACAAGTATCCGGAAGACAACCTATAGAAATCGCGTTGCGCTATTGGTTTCCCTAAAAACAAAAATTTGGGGCGCCGAGGGGAAACTTTCTCGGGTCCCAAACTAAAAATAAGCACCAAATATGGTGCCTTTTTTGGTCTAGCTCGCTATTATATGCGAATTCAAGTTATAAACAAGTCCTTTTTTCGAATTTTTAAGAACATTATCATGGATATCCGTATCAAAACGCCCGAAGAGATTGCCGGTATGCGTGAAGCTTGCCGTTTGGCCTCTCAAGTGCTTGATTTCGTTGCTCCGTTGGTCAAGGCCGGTGTCTCTACGCTCGCCCTTGACGAAGCCATGGAAGGCTTCATGAAAGAAAACGGTTGTATCTCCGCTTGCAAGGGCTACTGCCCCCGTGGTTTCACCCCCTATCCGGCAGCAACCTGCATCTCGATCAATCATGTCGTCTGCCACGGTATCCCCACGGCTGACAAGCTCTTGAAAAAGGGCGACATCGTCAACATCGACGTGACGGTCATCAAAAACGGTTTCTACGGTGACACGAGCCGTATGTTCATCGTTGGTTCCAAGCCCGGTATCCTCGCCAAGCGTTTGGTCGAAGGTTGCTACGAAGCCATGTGGCGCGGTATCGAAGCTGTCAAGCCGGGCCGTCCCTTAAACGACATCGGCATCGCTTGCTCCAAGGTTGCTCGCGAAGAAGGTTTCTCCGTTGTGCACGAATACGGTGGCCACGGCATCGGTCGTGACTTCCACGAAGAGCCGTTCGTGACGCACTTCGATACCAAGGACAATTCCATCATCTTGCGTCCCGGCATGATCTTCACGATCGAACCGATGCTCAACGCCGGTGCCCGCCACATTTCCGACCTTCGTGACGGTTGGACCGTCGTGACGAAGGACCGTTCTCTCTCGGCACAATGGGAACACACGGTACTCGTCACCGAAACCGGTTGCGAAGTTTTGACGATGAGCGAAGGCTATCCGGCTGTCCCTGAATGGGTCACCGCTAAGCACTAATAGATGAATTAGAGGTACGCATGGACACGAACACCGATTGGACGTTGGAATTCAAAAACCAAGAAAAGCTCTTGGAACAAGCCTTTCTCTCCAATGCTCGTGTCAATGCGTACTTGGCAGCCCACACGGCGGCCGCTGACAAAGCCGTACGAGAACTCGCGCGGCTTTGTGAGCTCCCTCCTTCTTTGGCGCTTCTTGCCTTGGGCGGCTACGGCCGTCGAGAACTCTTCCCTCATTCCGACATCGATTTAATGGTGCTTTTGCCCGACGAGCCCGATGAAGCACTCACCGCTCGCCTTGAACACTTCATCATGAAGTTGTGGGAATTGGGACTCACGGTCGGTCACAGTATCCGCACGCTTCCCGTTGCTTTGGAAGAAAGTGCCAAAGACATCACCGTTCAAACGGCACTTTTAGAAGCGCGTTACCTCTGGGGCGATCAAATCCTTTTTGAAGAGCTTCAAAAAGCCTATTGGTTGCAAATGGACCCGGCGGCCTTTTTCCGAGCCAAACATTTAGAACTCTCGCAACGTCATCACAAGTACGAGGACACCCCTTACGCGCTTGAACCCAATGTAAAAGAAAGCCCTGGCGGCCTTCGAGACCTTCAAGTGCTCTTTTGGTGTGCTAAAGCCGCCAATTTTGGCGACGGCGCCGAAGACATGGTTCGATTGGGTCACTTAACGGAAGAAGAAGCCGAACAATTGCGCGAGGTCGATCACGAACTCAAGCGCATCCGTATCCATTTACATCTTTTGCGCAAGCGCCACGAAGACCGTTTGATCTTTGACATCCAAACGGCTTTGGCCGAGGTTGCGGGCTACATCAACACCGAGCATCAATTAGCTAGCGAAGCACTTATGCGTCGCTACTATTTGACGGCAAAAAGCGTGAGCCAACTCTCAAAGATCCTTCGACAAATGCTCGAAGAAAAGCTCTTTGCGGAACCGAACCTGGACGTCACAAAAATCGATGACACGTTCATCAGTTACGGCTACACGCTTGACATCACCGATTCGAAAGCTTTCAAACGCGATCCCAATGCCATTTTGCGCGGGTTCTATATTTTGGAAAGTACGCC
>JAFNZB010000041.1 GCA_017383055.1 Burkholderiaceae bacterium
GTGTAACGATAGGGTTCAGGAACCTGTTCAAAAATGCGATCAAAGCCTTGCAACAAGCTTCCGCCACCGGTCACGACGATACCGCCCGAGAGTAAATTGCGCGGATAACCGTTTTCGATCGTAAACCACTTCGCTTGTAAAAGTGCCTTACAGACTTCAGCCACCATCCCGCGCGCATGGCCTAATGCGACTTCAGAGAGTTCGTAGAGCGAATACTTTTGTGTCGTCCCGTCATTGCGAGGCACCGGGATGAGCACCTCATCGAGCTCAGGCAACATTCGAAGATCGAGTCGACGCTTGAGCTTTTCAGCCTCTTCCATCGAGCAGTGCATGTAGCCCGCCAACTGCTCGGTGATGTGATCTCCACCGATCGGCAAAGTCTTCGTGTAACGAGGCGTACCTCCCTTAAAGACAACGATATCGGTGGTACTTGCCCCCACATCCACAACGACAGCACCGTTACGGCGCTCTTCTTCCGTCAAAATCGCATAAGCGCTCGCCCATCCTTGCGGCAACCCTTGCACGATATCAAGACCGCTACGACGGATCGTTTTCACAAGAAAGTCGGCACAAAGCGCATTGCCCACAGCCGCATGCACGTGAACCGTCACGCGAGAGGCTTTGGATTGCTCCAAAGGGCTATTGAACTGCTCTTCTTCGTTGTTGTAGGAGTAGTAATTGATCTCACTGGCGATATAGTGTTCGCCCTCGTTGATTCCCAAGGATTCAATTGCCGTGTCTTTGGCGACTTGGATATCTTTGATCGTAACGGAATCACCCTTAATGGGTTTTTGAGCCGTACTGTCTCGGCCGCTGACGTGTTTGCCGCCAACCGTCGCATAAACGTTCGGCAATCGCGGTTGCTTGTAAAAACGTTGAAGATCGCTGATCGCTTCATTGAGCTGTTTCACTGCCTCATCAACATCGATGATGCGACCGTCTTCAACGCCACGACTTTCGGCTCGCCCCTGAGCAAGGACGCGAAAAGACCCGTCGCGGCTGATTTCAGCCACAACGGCAAGAATCTTGCTGGTGCCGATATCGACGGCAGCGACAATGTTCTTTTCGTCTTTCATAGGCGATTGAGTTTAGCGACTTCTTCTGCGGCTTGGCGCTTGGCCTCTTGTGCTCGCAATTTATTTAAACGTTGTTCTGGCAGGGTTGCCGTAAAAGCCCATTCATAACGGGCATCGATACCGGAAGGCGGGCCCTTCATCAATTTAACGACCTCAGGGTATTGAACGATCACAACACCCAAACGATCTTCCAAGGTCCAGCCTTCACGCTCCACACCCAACTCCACGCGAGTGGGCGGAATTTTCTCACCGGCAATGGCGATGGCCCAACTGTCACGTTCGCTGACACTGATTTCCGTGATGCGAGCACCGAACTTAACAGCCTCGAGCATCTTGGTAAAACGCTTGTAGCGACGCGCCACTTCTTTGGCTTTCGAACTCATCCCGAAAAATTCGGGCAAAGCCATCGGATTTTCAACTTCATCGGGATTGGCCGCAAAAAGATGACCTTCGGTAGAAACCAAACGACCGTCTTCCCACAAAGCCAACGCTTCGTGCTGTTCGATTTTGATGGAGAGCGCATTGGGCCAGACACGACGCACCTGTGCATCCTTGACCCATGGTGCTCGACGAGCCGCCTCACGAACGGCATTCACATCCACCGTAAAGAACGTTCCTTGGGTCGAATCTCCCAAAGCTCGCTTAAATTGCGAAGCCGAGATGTGAGAGATTTCCCCCACGATCTCGACCCGTTCGATTTCAAACCACGAATAGACCGTGCGCGGAAAGCTACTCAAACACAGTGCCGCTCCCAATAAGAGCACCACAATGGCGATGAGAACGCGATTTACGAGTTGCTTTCGTTGCATCAATCCAAGCTTTCAAAATTAGCGCTTGTTATCCAACGCTGCGGTCGAGGCCACTTCCATGACCAACTCACCGTAGCTCATACCGGCATTCTTAGCTGCCAACGGCACCAAAGAGTGCGACGTCATGCCCGGAGAGGTATTGATTTCCAACAACGCAAAGCGACCGTCATCGCGAAGCATCACGTCAATACGACTCCAACCACGAGCTTCCAACACGCGATAAGCGCGTTCGCACATCTTAGCGATTTCACCAGCCAATTCTTCCGGCAAGTTAGCCGGGCATTCATAACGAACATCGTTGGTGAAATACTTGTTTTGATAATCGTAGTTACCTTCCGGAGCCACGATTTCAATGATCGGCAAAGCATGAGAGGTTTCTGCCTGACCGAGCACGGCCACCGTCAATTCACGACCGATGATGTACTCTTCGACCAACACACGCGGATCCAAGGCTGCAGCCTTAACAACAGCCTTTTCCAATTCTTCGACCGTTGCATTCTTCAACTTCGTCAAACCGATGCTAGAGCCTTCGCGAGCGGGCTTGACGACCAAGTCCTTACCCAAACTTTGGATCACGAAAGCCATATCGTCACCCTTGGTAACGACCATGCCTTGCGGCGTCGGGATACCGTTGGCATTCCAAACTTGCTTGGTCAAAGCCTTATCGATCGTGATTGCGCTCGTCTTGACACCCGGCCCCGTGTAAGGAACACCCAAGTATTCCAAAACGCCTTGGATCGTACCGTCTTCGCCGAAACGACCATGCAAAGAAATCACTGCACGGTCAAAGTTACCTTGTTCCAATTCACCCAAGGATTGATCTTGCGGGTCAAAACGCGTCACATCCACGCCGGCTTCCACCAAAGCGTCGTAAACACCCTTACCGCTCATCAACGAGACGTCACGTTCACTGGAGAAACCACCGGCAAGCAAAACCACTTTGCCCAAGCTCTCCGGCGTCACTTTCTTCTTCTCTTTGGTCATTTGAACAAACCCTCTTCATTAATTACTGGTTAGCGGCCTTCAAGCGCGGAGCCACCAAGCCCACGTTACCGGCACCCATGGTCACAACGACGTCACCGTCGCGAGCCATCATCATGATCGCATCGTCCATATCGGTGGCACGATCAACAAAAATCAAATCCGTGTGGCCCATCAAACGAACGGCGCGGGCCAACGAACGACCGTCTGCACCCGGAATCGGCGTTTCGCCGGCCGGATAGACATCGGCCAACACCAAGGCATCCACACTGGAGAGGACCTTGGCAAAATCTTCAAAACAGTCACGCGTACGAGAGTAACGGTGCGGTTGGAAAGCAACCAACACACGACGACCCGGATATGCACCGCGAACGGCTTCCAACGTCGCAGCCATTTCATGGGGATGGTGACCATAATCGTCAATCAAAGTAAATTGACCGCCGTTCTTACAAGCGATCTCACCGTATTGCGTAAAGCGGCGACCAACACCGTTAAAGTGTGCCAACGCTTCGACAATGGCTTCATCGGATACACCCACAAGCGTGGCGATCGTGATAGCGGCCAATGCATTGCGAACGTTATGCAAGCCCGGCAAATTCAAACGAACCGGCAACGGTTCATAGCCCTCACGCAAAACCGTAAAGCACATTTGCGTGCCTTCGGCTCGTACGTCCACGGCTCGAACTTCAGCATCTTCACTCAAACCGTAAAGCACCACGGGCTTCGGAATACGAGAGACGATGGAGCGAACGTTTTCATCGTCAGCACAAAGCACGGCATTGCCGTAGAACGGCAAACGCGTCAAGAAATCCACAAAGGCTTGCTTGAGCTTTTCAAAGTCGTGATCGTACGTTTCCATATGGTCGGCGTCGATATTGGTCACCACGGCCAACACCGGCGTCAAGCACAAGAAAGAGGCATCGGATTCGTCGGCTTCCGCCACAATGAAGTCACCCGTACCCAAACGAGCATTGGCACCGGCTGCATTCAAGCGACCGCCGATCACAAAAGTCGGATCCAAACCACCGATACCCATGATGCTTGCCACCAAACTCGTGGTCGTCGTCTTACCGTGAGCACCGGCAATGGCAATACCACGACGCAAACGCATCAATTCAGCCAACATCACGGCACGCGGAACGATGGAGATTCGGTGTTCACGAGCGGCAATCACTTCAGGATTATCAGCCTTGATAGCGGTTGACACCACCACCGCATCGGCGCCTTCAACGTTACTGGCAGCGTGTTCATGGAAAATCTTCACGCCCAAGCTCTCGAGACGTTCCGTGGCGGCATTGCTCGCCATGTCCGAACCGGTCACTTCGTAGCCCAAGTTCACCATCACTTCAGCAATCCCGTTCATACCGGTACCGCCAATACCCACGAAGTGGATTCGTTTTACGGCAAATTTCATTTTTATCGTTCCTTTACCAAACTCTCAATCGCATCGGCTACAGTCTTAGCAGCATCGCGATGAGCCAAACGTCTTGCATTCTCACCCATTTCGACTAATCGTGTACGATCGAGTCCCGTCATGGTTTCGTAGAGACGCTCTGGCGTCAAATCTTTTTGTTCGATCAAAATCCCCGCATCATGCGACTGCATAAAACGAGCATTGCCCAATTGATGTTGAGTCGTCGAGACGACAAAAGGCACCAAGACGGCAGGCACACCGGCAGCCGTCAATTCACTGACACTTGTCGCACCCGCACGACAAATCACTAAATCAGCCTTGGCATACGCACTGGCCATATCATCGATAAACGGCACCACCTCGGCTTCAACACCAAGTTCCGCATAAAGGGCCTTCACAGCGTCAACAGCCGTTCGACCGCATTGGTGAACGACTTTGGGGCGATTTTCCAAGCTAAATTTTGCCAAAGTTTTGGGTAATGTTTCATTTAAAACTTTAGCGCCCAAAGAACCGCCAAAAACGAGCACATTGAGCGGACCTGTACGATCAGCATAACGCATCGAAGGCTCAGGCAAGGCCAAAATCTCATTGCGAACGGGGTTACCGGAAACAATCCCCTTCTTTCCTGCCCGTTTAGCACATTCACCGTCAAAACCACACATGACGGCATCAGCCCACGGCATCACGGCGCGTACACTCATCAACGAGTCGGCGTCGCAATTCATCATCACCAAAGGGATGTTTTGACGGCGAGCACCGTAAGCCGACGGTACGGCAATATAACCGCCCGTGGAGAAGACGGCGTCGGCCTGACGCGCATCAATCAAATCTTTACTCTTAAAACAGGCTTTCACCAACTTCATTGCGCCTTTGACCATATGGCCTAAGCCTTTACCGCGCATACCGGTGAATTCCAATGCATCAAATTCCAAATCGTAGGCGGCCACCAAACGGCTTTCCATACCGGTGGTCGTACCGATCCAAGACACGGTCCAACCGCGAGCAATCATTTCTTGAGCAACGGCCAATCCGGGCATCACATGACCACCGGTGCCGGCTGCTGCAATCATCAAATGTTTTTGCTTGCTCACTTACGACTCCTTTTCCCGTACATCAATTGACGATTTTCGTAGTCTACTCTAAAGAGAAGCGCCAGTGCACAGAAGGTGATCACCAAAGAGCTCCCCCCGTAACTCACCAAAGGTAATGTTAACCCCTTTGTCGGGAAAAGCCCCGTAGCGACGCCTGTATTGATAATGACCTGAACACCGATCCAAATACCGATCCCTTGCGCAACCAATCCCGAGAAGAATTGATCCAAACGAATGGCCATACGACCGATTTCAAAAGCTCGACGAATTAACCAATAAAAAAGTAACAAGACGACCGTCACGCCCACTAAACCGAATTCTTCACCGATCACGGCCAAAATAAAGTCCGTGTGCGCCTCAGGCAAATAGTGCATTTTTTCCACACTGGCCCCCAAACCCACACCGAACAACTCGCCGCGACCGAATGCGATCAACGAGTGTGTCAATTGATAGGCTTTGCCCAATTGGTTTTCCGCGTCCCACGGATTCAAATAGGCAAACACGCGCCCCATACGCCATGGTGAAGTGATGATAGCGACGACGGCAGAGACCGCCAACATTGCACTGATCGGCACAATGATGCGCATCGACAAACCGCCCAACACAGCGATGCCCACCACGATGCAACAGAAAACGGCCGTTGCGCCCAAGTCGGGTTGATAAGACAGTAGACCGGCCACCACAGCCACATACATAAAGATTGGGAACATGCCCGTGAGTGAATGCATGAAAAACTGTCGACTGACCGTAAATTGGGCCGCCACGATGACGGCAGCAAATTTCACGATTTCGGAGACTTGAACATTAACCGGCCCCATGCGAATCCAACGCACCGAACCGTTGACCTCATGCCCGATACCCGGCACGATCACCAATATCAACGACACGATACTGAGCCCGCCCAAGACAAGACTCATTCGTTGCCATGTCCGCATCGGCATGCGAAATGTGATGTACGCCGCAACGATACCGATCACGGCAAAGGTGAATTGACGAATCAAGAAAAACGATGGAGTCGTACGGTATTTCGGTGAATCCGATAACGAAATCGTTGCCGAAAACACCATCACCAACCCGATGATGACCAAAGCTAACACGCACCCCATCAACCCCCAATCGGTCGATGCGGGCGTGTCATACTTTCGACTGTAAGACCAATCGTTCTCTTTGCCGTGCTGACGATCAAAGAGACGACGAAGGAAATCCCACTTCATTGAAAAATCGATTCTCGAGAACCTCGAAGCGATTACGAGGCAACGGAAAGCGCACGAGCGCTTTCGATAAAGACGGCCGCGCGATGAGCATAATCGCGGAACATATCCCAACTTGCGCACGCTGGCGACAACAATACGATATCGCCCGTCATCGCCATGTGGGCAGCCTTCTGAACGGCTTGCTCAAGCGTTTCACAACGGACAACCGGGAAAGAGCGTCCCTTCAACGCGTCTTCGATCATCGGAGCATCACGACCGATCAAAAATGCGCCACGAGCATGACGATCCATGGCATCGGCGATCGGAGCGAAGTCCTGCCCCTTACCGTCACCGCCCAAAATCACTAAAAGTTTCGAACCGTCAGCGCCTAGACCTTCCAATGCGGCAACCGTTGCGCCCACGTTGGTGCCCTTGCTGTCATCGATGTAATCGACGCCATTGACAGTCATCACATATTGAACTCGATGCGCTTCACCGCGATAGGCTTCAAGTGCACGCAAGGCATCAGCCAACGGAATGCCGATCGCATTGGTCAAAGCCAAAGCAGCCAACGCATTCATCGCATTGTGGCGACCTCGGATCTGAAGCGCATCTTGCGGCATCAATCGTTGCAAACAAGCATCTTTCAAAACGGTACGACGACTCAAGGCGATCGAATCGTCTTGATTCCAACTCAACCACTTCAAACCGTCGGCACTCGTTAAGCCCCAGTCGTTGATGCGCTCGGGCACATCGCCCCCGAAGCTACACCACACGGTCTTATCCTTCGCATACGTCATCACCGTTTCGTCTTCACGATTCAAAACGCGAACGGTCTTATCACCGAAAATTCGAGCCTTGGCATCGGCATAAGCTTGCATACCACCGTGCCAATCGAGGTGATCTTGGGAAAGGTTGAGGATCGTGGCCGCATCACAGGCCAAAGACGAGGTCGTTTGCAGTTGGAAACTCGAAAGTTCCAAAACCCAAACATCGGGTAATGCTTGCGCTTGAAGAGCCTTATCCAACTCGGTCACAGCATTGGGACCAATATTGCCCGCCACGCACGTCTTTCGTCCGGCGGCTTCGCACATCTTGCCCGTCAACACCGTGGTCGTGGTCTTGCCATTGGTCCCGGTGATACCGATCAGTTTCGGCTCGTAACCGATCGTGGCTTTCAAATGCGCCAATTCGCGAGCAAAAAGTTCGATCTCACCGACAACGTCGATTCCCTTAATGTGAGCAGCTTTAACCAACGGGGCTACTTCGGAGAAAAAGGGCGAGATGCCCGGAGAAAGGACCACCAAGGTCACTTCATCCAAACGATCACGCGCCACATCAAGATTGACGAATTCAAAATGCTCAAGCGATTGCAGTTTTTCCAAAGCCGGCGGTGCTGCGCGCGTATCGGTAGCGATCACCGACCAATCACGTTTCGTCAAAAATCGCGTACAGGCTTCACCCGAAGCACCCAAACCCACCACAATCGCTTTTTGCATGAGAACCTCTTATCGAATCTTGAGCGTTGCCAAACCGATCAACACCAAAATGAACGTGATGATCCAGAAACGCGTCACGACTTGCGTTTCCTTCCAACCCTTCAATTCGAAATGGTGGTGAAGCGGAGCCATCAAGAAGATACGACGACCGCCCGAATAACGGAAATACGTCGTTTGAATGATCACGGACAACGTTTCGACAACGAAGATACCCCCCATGATGGCCAAAACCAATTCTTGGCGAACGATCACGGCGATCGTACCCAAACAACCGCCCAAAGCCAATGCACCCACGTCACCCATGAAAACTTGAGCCGGGTGAGCGTTAAACCACAAGAAAGCCAAACCGGCACCGGCCAAAGCACCGCAAATCACAACCAATTCACCGGCACCCGGGATATACGGAATTAACAAATAGTTGGCGAAGTCAACACGACCTTCCACATAAGCGAACACGCCCAAGGCTGAACCGACCATCACACACGGCAAAATAGCCAAACCGTCCAAACCGTCCGTCAAATTCACGGCATTGCTCGTACCGACAATCACAATATAGGTCAAGGCGACAAAGCCGAAAATACCCAACGGATAAGCAAAGTGCTTAAAGAAAGGAATGATCAAATCGGCTTGAGAAGGCATTGCCATCGGGAAGCCCGAATTGACCCACGTCATAACGGCGTCGATAACGGTCATATCCTTGGGTGCAGAAATCGCAAAAGCCAAGTAGATCGCAGCCACCAAACCAATGAAAGACTGCCAACCGAATTTTTCTCGAGCACTCATCCCTTTGGGGTCATGATGGACGACCTTACGATAATCGTCGACCCAACCGATCCAACCGTAGCCGAGCGTCACAAACAAAACGATCCAGACGAATCGATTGCTCAAATCCATCCACAAAAGCGTCGACAAACCGATGGCGATCAAAATCAAAGAACCGCCCATCGTCGGCGTACCGTCTTTGACCAAGTGGGTCTTCGGACCGTTCGTACGGACCGCTTGACCGACCTTCATGGCACGCAAATAACGAATCATGGCAGGACCGGCCATAAAGCCGATCACCAAAGCCGTCAAGGCTGCCATCACGGCACGCAAGCTCAAATAATTGAAAACTTGGAAGGCACGAATGTCTTCACCTAACCATTGGAAAAAAGATAACAACATCGCTAACTACGCCTTCTGTTAATTTCCGTATTGTTCTTTCACGGCGCGAACCACTTGGTCGAGCTTCATGTAATTGGAGCCCTTAACCAACATCGTTTGATACTGAGGAGCATCCTTGAGCACTCGTTCGATGAACTTCTCACGCTTTTCAACCCAAACGGCACCGCCTTGTTTGTGCTCATTGTAAGCGCAAACGGCTGCTTGCATCGACGGACCCGTGGCAATGATCGCTTCGATACCGCGTTCAGCCGCATAAGCACCGATTTCTGCGTGGAATTCTTCGGCGCGTTCGCCCACTTCTCCCATATCGCCCAACACCAACAAACGCGGAGCGGGTTTCGTTGCCAAAACATCCACGGCCGCACGCATGCTATCGGGGTTGGCATTATAGGAATCGTCGATCATAAGACCGTGAGCTAAGCGATGCACTTCACCTCGACGACTCACCGGACGGAATGCTTCCAAACCGGCCTTGATCGTTTCAAGCGACAAATTCAAAGCCAATGCGCAAGACGTAGCAGCCAAGGCATTATGCAAATTGTGTTCGCCAAACAAACGGATATCGGCACTGAAAGCCCCCTTATAGGTCTTCACGTGAACACGAATACCTTCATCGATCGGCGTCATCGTACCGGTCACATCGGCTTCGCAACGACGAGCAAACGTCATGATTTGGCAGTTTTGACTCATTTCAAGCCAAGTTCCCACACATTCGTCATCGCTCGGGAAGACACCCACACCGCTGGGCGCCAATGCACGGAGCACTTCACCATTTTCACGTGCCGTCGCTTGCACCGTTTGCAAGAATTCTTGATGCTCACGTTGTGCGTTATTAACAAGGGCGACGGTCGGTTGCACCAATCCGCCCAAATAACGCATTTCACCAACATGGTTCATACCCGTTTCAATCACGGCCACCTCATGGTGATCGCGCAATTTCCAAAGCATGAGCGGCACACCGATATCGTTATTGAAGTTGCCTTGCGTAGCAAGCATCTTATCGCCGTATTGCACGCGCAAAATGCTAGCGATCATCTGCGTGGTGGTGGTCTTACCGTTACTGCCGGCAACCGCAATCAATTGGATTGCCTTATGACGACGCCAATAAGCTGCGGAGGCACCCAAAGCCAACTTCACGTCACGAACGACAATTTGCGGCAACGGACACTTCACCGGACGCTCAACCACCAAGGCTACAGCCCCCATGCGCATGGCTTCGTCAACAAAGTCGTGAGCATCGAAACGCTCGCCCTTTAATGCGAAGAACAACGTACCGTCGGTCGTTTGACGCGTATCGGTCGTCACATTCGTAAACGGCACGTTACTGCCTAAAAAGACGGATCCTGGCAAGAGTTTCGCCAACAAACCCACTGTCATCAATGCGTCGGCCGGTTGATTCTTCATACGGGCAGCATTACGCGTTTCAACCACGTCACTAAACGGATGCTTGACGCCTTGGATTTCCTGATAGTCTTCATGACCCTTACCGGCAATCAAAACGACGTCATTTTCTGCAGCCGTATTGACCACGTATTGGATGGCTTCACGACGATCGATCACGACCTTCACAGGACGCGTCACACCGGCCACCATGTCGTTCAAGATGGCTTGCGGATCTTCCGTGCGAGGATTGTCACTCGTTAAAACCACTTCATCGGCCATACGCTCAGCGATGTTGGCCATGATCGGACGCTTACCGGCATCTCGGTCGCCACCGGCACCCACAATGACCCAAAGTTTGCCGCGACGAGCCGTTGCGATCGGACGCAAGGCTTCCAACGCTTTTTCGACAGCGTCCGGCGTATGACTATAGTCCACGACGACCAAAGCCGTTCCCGGTTCGATGACTCGTTGCATACGACCGGCGGGCGGTTGCAACTTGGGCAACACGGCAAGGATCGCTTCCATCGAATAGCCCGAAGCCAAAGCAACGCCAACCACACCCAAAAGGTTAGAGATATTGAATTCGCCGACGATACCCATCTCAACGCGATAGGTGCGTTGGCCGTACGTCATTTCAAACTTAACACCCGTTTCCGTCGCACGAACACGATCGGCCGAAAGACTGTGCGTACCGGGCAAAGCAATCGCTCCGCGCGTGGTGGTCACGATGACATCGAGCTGACGATGAACAGCCTTTTCAGCCATACGAACACCGGCCTCATCGTCAATATTGATAACCGCGGACTTCAAATTCGGCCAATCGAACAAAATGGCTTTCGCACGTTCATACTCGGCCATGTCTTGGTGATAGTCCAAGTGATCGCGCGTCAAATTCGTAAAGAGTGCCACATCAAAGTGAGTACCGTTCAAACGACCTTGCTCAAGGCCGATGGAACTGGCTTCCACTGCAAAAGCCTTGGCACCGGCGCCCTTCAATTCGGACAAAAGTCCTTGCAAAGAGACGGCGTCCGGCGTCGTCAACGCCGCACTCTTAAAAGGCTTACCTTGCATCATGCAACCGATCGTACCGATGGCAGCACAGGGCTCGCCCAACATCGAAAACAATTGAGAGATCCAATGAGACGAAGTGGTCTTACCGTTGGTGCCGGTCATGGCAATACCGCGCAAGAAACGACTGGCGTCGCCATAGAAATGCGCAGCAAACTCACCCAAATGGGCTTTGAGTTCGGGCACCGCAATCGCCGGTACACCAAACGTACGACGCACGCCGTCATCTTCATAAACGACCGCTGCTGCTTTTTGGCTAGCAGCTTCTAAAAAATCGCGACCGTCGACTCGCAAACCGGGGATTGCTAAAAAAACATCGCCCGCACCTAAGGTGCGGGAGTCCAATGTCAAACGTTGACTCTGAGGCGACAACTTTTTTAACAAATCAACATAGGGTTTTACATCGTAACTCATTACAGACCCTTCGCTAATAATCCACCACCGGCGATCATCATCGGATCGTCCGGATTAACAGACAATGTACGCAGTGCGGACTCAACCACTTCCCCAAACACTGGAGCAGCCACCACACCACCCACGTGACCAGCGTCCTTCGGTTCGTCAATCATCACGGCCACGACCAGACGCGGTTGCGTTGCCGGCGCCACACCAACGAACGAAGCGACATAATCCTTCACATAATTACCATCTTTGACTTTGTAGACCGTCCCGGTCTTACCCGCCACCGTATAGCCCGTCACTCGCAAGTGCGAAGCGGTACCACCACGGTGAACCGTCGTCATCATCATAGCGCGCATTTGACGAGCCGTCTCAGGCCTAAAGACCGGATCGCCCGCCACAGCATTCCCCGTGTCGCTCTTGAGCAACGTCAACGGAATCACGTCACCGTTACGCGCAAAGACCGTGTAAGCCTGAGCCAACTGAATAAGCGAGGTCGACAAACCATAACCGTAAGAAATCGTGGCTTGTTCCACCGGTCCCCAGCTCTTAGCGGGACGCAAACGACCGGCTGCCGCCCCCGGGAAACCGATGCGAGGTGCCTGACCGAAACCCAATTGGCTATAGGTTTCCCAAAGCGTCGAAGGCGGAATTTGCAATGCAATCTTCACAGTGCCCACGTTGGAGGACTTGGCGATCACTTGAGAGACCGTCAACAAACCGTAGTTCTTCGTATCGCTGATCTGACGGTCTGCCACCGTCACGATACCGGGCGCCGTTTCAATACGCGTATCGGGTCGAATCAACCCGAGGTCCAACGCCTTGGCGATTGCAAACGGCTTCATCGTACTGCCGGGTTCGAAACTGTCGGTCATCACGCGGTTACGGATGTGTTCGAACTTAAACGTACTACGATCATTCGGATTAAAACTCGGCCAACTGGCCAAAGCCAACACTTCCCCTGTCACAGAGTCGGCAACGACCACTGCACCGGCCTTGGCTTGGTGCTTTTGCACGGCTTTACGCACCGCGTCATAAGCCACGTATTGGATACGTGAATCGATCGAGAGATACAAGTCTTGACCGTCTTTGGCCTTTTTCACGTCAACTTCTTCAAGAATATGACCCAAACGGTCTTGAATCACGCGACGAGAGCCCTTTTGACCCGTCAACAAGGCGTTTTGAGCCAACTCGATCCCTTCTTGGCCGACGTCTTCGCGACTATTGAAACCGACGATATGAGCGGACACTTCGCCGTCGGGATAGTGACGCTTGAATTCGGGCGTGAAGCTGATACCGGTCAACTTCAACGCTTTGACTTTTTGAACGACCTCATCATTGACCTGACGAGCCAAACGCGTATACGCATTGGGACGATTGAGACGCTTTTTCAGGGTCTCGGACGACACACCCACAATATCGGCCAATTGCTTGATTTCCGCGTCCGACGCTTTCACCAACGAGGTCATGGCCCAAACGCTATGAGCAGGCAACGACGACGCTAACAAGTCCCCGTTACGCGTGAAAATACGACCGCGACCCGCATCGATATCGAGCGTTCGTGCATAACGTACTTCGCCTTGTCGTTGCAAGAAGTCAGTGTTGAAGCATTGGATATAAACGGCCTTAACGAAGCATGCGACAAGCGAAGCCACCATCACGCCCAGCACCCAGTGCGAGCGTTTACGAGAGACTTCAAGACGTTGCCACGAGCGCTCCGGACTTTCGCTCTTTAATGCGTCGCGAGGCGACATGTCCGTGACCAAAAAGTCGCGGAAAAGTGAGCGAAGTTCGCGGCCTACATACGCAAATAAAGGATGCAACCTCATGATTGCTCTCCTTTATCTTTTTCGTCGCGAGTTACGAAGCGCGGAACCGGTTTGGGCTTAAGGATGACGGAATTTTCATTCCTTCCGACCTCCAGCCCCATTTCCGTGGCTTTCGAAGCGATGTACCGTGGTAGTGATACTTTTGTGAATTCGATTGAGAGTTCGCGAGCCTCGTCTTGCAGTCGACGATTTTCTTCTTGCCCGCGTTCAATGTTGCTGATCAACGTACGAACTTGATATTGATTGTGCACGATCACCAAGGCAGAGGCCACACAGGCCGCCGCCAAGACGAACATCAAAATCAACATGGAATTCGTACGAAGAGCACTCAGCATCAAGCCTCTCCTTTACGAGATCGGGTCGCAACACGCAAAATAGCACTACGAGCACGCGGATTTTCCTCACACTCTTGAGCATCAGGCAAGATACGCTTGACATCGATGAGCGTCGGTTGCGGCAATTGATCGGCACGCAAAGGCACGCGCGAATCGATGCCACGCTCAGGGTGAGCGGCACGATCGTAATAGCGCTTGACCAAGCGATCTTCTAACGAGTGGAACGTAATAATGGCCAAACGACCGCCATCTCGCAATAAGTCCATGGCTGCATCGAGTGCCTTTTGCAACTCATCCAATTCACCGTTGATATGGATACGGATGCCTTGGAAGGTACGCGTAGCGGGATTTTGCGTCGGATCTTTCTTATTGACAGGCACGACGGAAGACACCAAACGAACCAACGCTTGAGTGGTTTCGATCGGTGTTTCTTCGCGGGTCTTAACGATGGCTCGGGCAATTTGGCGCGCAAAACGCTCTTCGCCAAAATCGGCGATCACGCGAGCGATATTGCGCTCGCTCTCCGTTGCCAACCATTGAGCGGCCGTCTGCCCGCGCGTGGTATCCATACGCATATCGAGCGGACCGTCCATACGGAAAGAAAAACCACGGCTTGCATCGTCGATTTGAGGACTCGAGACACCGATGTCCAAGAAAATGCCGTCCACGCTCGAGACGCCGCGCGCTTGTAAGCACTCGGCCATTTGCGAAAACGGTGCATGGATAATTTCAAAACGAGGATCCGTGATTTCTCGACTGGCTTCGATCGCTTCCGGATCGCGATCAAATGCAATCAATCGACCGTTGGGAGACAATTTCGAAAGAATCAAGCGCGAGTGACCGCCTCGACCGAAAGTACCGTCCACATAGGTTCCATCCGGATCGAATACCAATTGCTCAGGCGCCACCTCTGCCATCACGGAGAGGTGTTTGAATACTTTACTCATTCCACTTCTCCTAGAACGTGAACGACGCAGCCTCCGGCGGCAAGCCATTGGCAAGTTCACGGGCTTCAAAATCTGCGTACTTGGTTTGATCCCACAATTCAAAATGGTTACCCAAACCGATGAGCGTCACTTCACGGTTCAAGCCACAAAGACTGCGTAAATCACTCGGGATCAACAAACGACCAGCGGAATCAGCCGTCAAGTCCACGGCACTACCCAACACGATGCGTTGCAACACACGAGCCGAATACGGCAACTTCACTAAACTCGGGCGAAGTTCCAACCAAGCTGCTCGCGGATAAATCAAAACACAACCGTCGGGGTGACGCGTGACCGTCACTTCGCCTTGGCAAGACAGCACAAGGCTCTCTCGATGCCGAGCCGGCATCGAAAGACGACCTTTAGCGTCTAACGACAACAGTGACGTACCTTGAAACATGAAAATTCCGCAAAAAACAAAGACGACGAAACGGAGAAAAAGCACTCATTTCCCACACCCGAGAAACCAAATACCACTTTTTCCCACTTTTACACACTAAATTTTAAGCGTCACTTCAAGTTAGTCAAGCGAAAAAATGCTTTTTCTTCAAGAAGAAATTGAAGCTAACCAACTGATTTTTCAAAAATTTGCCTACTTTTTAAGCGTTTATTGCATTTCGCAAATCACAAACTTCAACCTTTAGTTGAGAATTGTCCGATCAACACAAGATATTGTGAAATTTCTTTCTTCGAGTCTTTTGGTCACCTGAAAAAAGAAAAGCTTCAAAGCGCTCTCGCCCTTTGAAGCTTTTGTTGAAGATTTATGCTCGATTAAGCCAAGGCAGCCTTCGCTTCTTCGAGACGAACTTTAATACGACCGTCAACGGCAATCGCTTCACCGTTCTTTTCGGAGATGATCAACGGATTGATGTCGAGTTCATCAATAAAGGCGAAATCAGAAACCAATTGCGACAAGCGCAACAAGGTCGATTCGATTTGATCGATTTGTGCCGGCGTCGTACCACGAGCACCTTGCAAAAGCTTATAAGCCTTGACGCTACGAACCATTTCATGAGCATCGACATTGGTAATCGGTGCAATGCGGAACGTCACGTCCTTCATCACTTCGATAAACACGCCACCCAAACCGAACATCAATTGCGGACCGTATTGCGGGTCGGTTGCGATACCGCAAACCATTTCACGACTACCCTTGACCATTTCTTGAATGATCACGCCTTCAAGACCTTCCAACAAACCACGTTCTTCAAGTTTTGCAACCAAGTCTTGGTATTGAGCACGAAGCGCATCGGCCGAACCGATGTTCACACGAACACCGCCCACGTCGGTCTTATGCGACGTCGTCTTGGAAGTCATCTTCATCACGATCGGATAACCGATACGATCGGCAATCGCCACAGCCTCATCTTCCGTACGAGCAAAACCGGCTTGGCAAACGCGGACGCCGTAAGCTTCGAGCACATCGATACTTTCACGCGTACTCAACTGATCACGACCTTCGGCAACGGCTTCAGCCATGATGGCCCGAGCGCGAGCTTGGTCGACATCAAAGCGAACTTCCTCGCCAATGGGCTTTTCAACCCAAAGACGTTGTTGATTCAATCGATTCATACCATCGACTGCTTCTTCGGCATACATAAAGAACGGCATGTTGACGTCCATGTCGGCCAATTGCTTGAAGAATTCGTTATTGGTCATAAAGACACCAACGATCGGCTTTTCCGGATTTTGAGCCTTAATTTCCATCAAAGCCTTGGCCACGTCGATGTCCTTCAAACCCAAGAAGGGTAAGTAAATCGCCATGATCATGTCGACGTTTTCATCGGCCAACAACGTTTCCAACGTTTGACGATAGTGCTCAAGCGGAGCCGATGCAATCATGTCAACGGGGTTCTTGACGCTAGCGGCAGCCGGCAAGAAACTACGAAGCTTGGCCTTCGTTTCATCGCTCAATTGAGCCATTTGCATGCCGTATTCACACACGGCATCGGTAGCCATGATGCCCGGACCGCCGGAATTGGTCATGATCGCCACGCGATCGCCCTTGGGCAACGGGCAGTTGGAGAACATCTTGGCGGTTGCAAAGAGGTTCTTCAAAGAAAATTCACGGATGACACCCGATTGACGCAAAAGCGCATCGGCTGCCATGTCGGCACCGGCCAAAGAACCCGTGTGAGACGAAGCTGCGCTCGCGCCGGCTGCAGAACGACCGGCCTTCAAAGCCAAAATGGGCTTCTTTTTAGAAATACGCGTGGCCAAACGACGGAAATTAGCAGGATTTTGAATGGATTCCATGTACAAGAGGATTTGCTTGACGTCCTCTTCGTTTTCCCAATATTCCATCGCCGTCTCAGCATTGATATCGGCTTGATTACCAATGGAAATAAACTGGGCAAAGCCCAAATTCAAGTCCTTCAAAATATTGAGGATACCGCCACCCAATGCACCGGATTGAGACACAAAACCGATATCGCCACGTTCGGGCAACGCTTCAGCAAAGCAACCATCCATACGGATAGAAGGATGCGTGTTCACCACGCCCAAGCAGTTCGGACCCACGCAACGCATACCGTAAGCACGAATCTTTTCAAGTAATGCTTGCTCTGCCTTCAAACCTTCCGGCCCCGTTTCCTTAAAGCCAGCCGTAATGATGACCAAACCCTTGATACCCTTTTCATGGCATTGGTCGATCGTTTGCAAAACAAACTTACTGTTGACCACAACGATGGCCAAATCGACATCACCGGGAACATCCAACACGGTCGGATAGGCTTGTAAACCCTCAATCACGCCACCCTTTGGATTGACGGGATAGATCGGACCGGTAAATCCGTATTCCTGAAGTCGCTTCATGATGTCGGAACCGATCGTGTGGGCCTTGGTGGAAGCACCGATCACAGCGATCGAGCGGGGCTTCATGATGTGGTCTAAACGTTGCATATGTGTCACCTAAAAATTGATACAAGCGGCCAATGCCAGCGCAAACCAATATTATGCCCGATGATACCGCCTCAAAATCACATCATTTTCGGCTTTTTGTATCGATTTCCAAAAACGACAATCTTCCCCTAAAACAAACGACCGTTATCCTCTCGAAAAACGGCCGCCTAGACAACAAAAAAGTCGCACGAGGCGACTTTTAAAAAAATTATCAAATTTCTGTCATCAATTCGTCTTTGAACTTCTCGACCCATTGGGTGACACTGCGACGCGTCACGGTGTATTTCTGAGCAATCTGATTGATGGAAACATTCTCTTTTAAATAGGCACGAGCAATCTCTCGCTTGAAATCATCCGTGAAATAACGACGGCGGCGGCGATACCCCGTTTCGGGTTCGAACGTTCCGTTGTTGTAATGTCGATTCCAATCGCGAGCGGTATAAATGGAAATGCCAAGCTGTCTGGCACATGTTCGATAGCCAAAACCTTGCGCAAAAAGCTCATACGCTTTTTGTTTCATCTCGGGAGCGTGCGCACCGTCCATCAGTGCATGGGCCTTCCGAGTCCGACCTTTACGGGTAGCAACTGCCATCTTAGGTTCCCAATACCTTTCCTTCTCCGAGGGTTAATATAGCACCATTGACAATTTGTCGACCAAAGATTCTCGTTGGAAGTAGGGGGTTCTAGTTAGAAAAGCCACCGATAAGACGGTGTTTATTTCTTGTGCAAAAACAAGAACGTGGGAAATCAGAAAGAGAAAAAGACAAAGTCCATCTATAAGCCGGATTCTGTTCCTACCTCAAAGAAGTAGGCCGATAATCATTCATCTACTACGGAGCTCGCGCTCCGTCTCTAGCCATCTACCCGCAACCTCACCGAGCAGGTTCAGCAGTTGCCTATTTGATGTTGCTCCCCGTAGAGATTGCCCGTTTCACCCGACCCTAACGTCGGCTCGTCTCTGTTGCTCTAATCCGTACCTTGCGGCAGACAGTCGTTAACTGCTACGGTGCTCTATGGAGTCCGGACTTTCCTCGTGAAAGTTGAACTTTTCCCGCGATTATCGCGATGAACTTTGTCTGGGGGCGAATTTTACCGTTTTTTTGAGAATTTCAAAGAAAAAGGCCAAAAAAATCAGGCAAAATCTAAAAAAGAAGTTCCCAACATCGCCAATGATTTTTCAGAGATATCGATCGATATCTCCCCTTCGTCATCGGCGAACTCATAAGTTACGATTATGGAATATTTCTATCTCCTCATTCTCGTATTCTTACTTTTGCTGGCCTGCTCCGATCTTTTCGTCGGCGTGAGTAACGACGCCGTCAATTTCTTGAGTGGAGCGCTCGGCTCTCGCATTGCTTCATTCAAAACCGTGATGGTGGTTGCCAGCCTCGGGGTTCTTTTTGGCGCCACATTCTCCGGCGGCATGATGACCATTGCCCGAACCGGGGTCTATAACCCTGAAATGTTCTCCTTTGAAAACTTGATGATCGTGTTTTTCGCCGTGGTCATCACCGAAGTCACGCTCTTGAACATTTTCAACAAATTGGGACTTCCGACCTCCACGACCGTTTCCATCGTTTTTGCACTCATGGGCGGTGGTGTGAGCATGGCCGTGTTACACCTTTTGTCGACCGGTGAATCCCTTTTGAATTTGGGCCAATACGTCAACACCACACGAGCCAGTATTTTGATTTTCGGCATCATCTGCTCGGTCCCCATCGCTTTCGTGGGCGGCACGGTGATCCAATACTTCTGCCGATTGCTTTTCACATTCAACTATCAACGCCTGTATCGCTATTACGGCGCCCTTTTCGGTAGTTTGAGTTTATCGGCGATTGTCTTTTTCTTGCTCTTTAAAGGCGCTAAAGGCTCGGCTTTAGTGACGCCTGAAGTACTTCATTTTTTGAACACTTATACGTTCGAATTGATGGCCTGCATTTTTGCCGGCACTTTGGTGGCCTTCCAATTGGCCATCATGATGTTCAATTTGAACATCTTTAAGATCGTGATTTTGGCCGGGACGTTCGCCTTAGCTTTCTCGTTTGCAGGCAACGACTTGGTGAACTTCATCGGCGTGCCGTTGGCAGCGTTAGACAGTTGGAACATTTTCCAAGCAAGCGGTCAAGATCCTGCCAATTTGATGATGACGGGACTACGTGAAGATCCTCAAACCAATCCGCTCTACCTTTTGACCGCCGGCTCCATCATGGTTCTCACTTTGTGGTTTTCCAAGAAAGCCATGCACGTGGTTCGTACGACCATTAATTTGAGTAGCTCCGATCGAGGCGATAGCGAACAATTCGGTTCGTCGCTTTTGGGTCGGTTGGTCGTTCGCCATACGATCGCCTTGAACGGCTTTGTGCAAAGCGTATTACCCGAGGACATGAAGAAAGTTTTAGAAGCACGATTCGAACCCTTGCCGGTCAAAAAAAATGAAGTGCAATTGCCCTTTGACGCCGTTCGAGCCTCAATCAATTTGGTGGTCTCTTCAATTTTGATCGCCTCTGCCACGGCCTTGACCTTGCCCTTATCGACGACCTATGTCACATTCATGGTCGCCATGGGTTCTTCGTTTGCAGACGGCGCCTGGGATCGAGAATCGGCTGTGTACCGTGTTTCGGGCGTGCTGACCGTGATCGGCGGCTGGTTTATGACTGCACTGGCAGCCTTTACGACCTGTGGCTTGATGGTCACGATTTGTTATTACGGTCAATTGCCCGCCATTTTGATTGTGATGAGCGCAACGGTGTACTTCCTCGTCAAAGAAAACTTTTTCAGCAAAGATGACCTGGTGGCTGAAAAGCAAGATGCCAGTACCGATCCGTTTGTGATCCGTCAGCGTTTGAATGCCTCGATCGACCACATTTTTGCTCGATCGATTGCCGTCTTTGAAGAAGCACTCGATCAATTCTTTGACGGCAACTTAAAAGGCCTAAAGAAAGCCAAAGCCCATGCGCTCGAAGCTTATGACGAAGTCATGAAGATTCGCCATGAGTACTACACGATGGCTCGTCAGGAAGAAGGCGTCAATCAGGACGTTTGCCACTATTACTATCGGGCACTGACAAACATGAAGGAAGTCAGTCTTAGCCTTGAAACGATCGTTCGTATGATTCACGACCATGTCGCCAACAGTCATCGCATCTACAAGGGGCAGTTGCAACAAGATCTGTATTCGTTGGTGAGCTCCTTAAAGAGCATTGAAGAAGTCTTGACTTTCTACAAAAACGAAGGCGTAATGGACGTCCAACGTCTCGATCGTCGTATGCATCGTACGCATGAAGCCATCGACCAAATGCAAGCAAATTTGATTTCTCGCATCGGTGAAGAAAAACTCTCCTTGCGTAGTACGGAGTTGTACTTGAGCATTTTGCAATTGGTTCGTGAGTTACTCAATCGCTACAACATCGTATTTTTGATGCAAAAAGAATTGAACGATCAGTGCAACCGTGCTTTGTTAGAAAACGAACAGAAAACGGGCGAAGAAGAAACATTCCGATCGGAAACGGAAGACGGTTTACTATCTCGTTTATTCAAAAAATAAAAAACCATTTCGAGTGGGCGATACAAAGCAAAAGAATGCCGACACCACCCACTCGAAATCAAACCGTTTAGAATCAAACTACTTTTGATCGGACTGAGCCGATTGCTCGCTCAACCGATTTATACGACTTTTAACCGGCTCAAATTTGAGCTTTTTCAGAAAGGTTAAGAAATGGATACCAATGACTCTCTTTTTGATCGTGCACGTCAATCGATTCCGGGCGGCGTGAACTCCCCCGTTCGTGCTTTCGGCTCCGTGGGTGGCTCTCCGCGATTTATGGCTCGTGCCAACGGTTGCCACATGTGGGATGTCGACGGCAAGCGCTACATCGACTACATCGGCTCTTGGGGCCCCATGATTCTCGGTCACAATCACCCGAAGATCATCGAAGCCGTCCACCAAGCCGTCGATAACGGTTTGACGTTCGGTTGTGCAACGGAACGCGAAATTGAAATCGCCGAAGAAATCCGTCGATCATGCCGTCTATCGAAGAAGTTCGCTTGGTAAGCTCCGGCACCGAAGCCGGCATGAGCGCCATTCGTTTGGCTCGCGGTTTCACGGGTCGCAATAAAATCATCAAATTTGAAGGTTGCTACCACGGTCATAGCGATAGCCTTTTGGTGAAGGCCGGTTCTGGCATGTTGACGTTCGGTAATCCGAGCTCTGCCGGTGTTCCCGCCTCCGTTACCGAACACACGTTGGTCCTTGAATACAACAACCCTACTCAATTGGAAGACGCATTCAAGCGCTATGGCGACGACATCGCTTGCGTGATCGTGGAAGCCGTCGCCGGCAACATGAACATGGTTCCGGGTACGCCCGAATTCATCCATGCCATGCGCGACCTTTGTACGCGTTACGGTGCCCTCTTGATCGTTGACGAAGTGATGACGGGCTTCCGCGTTGCACTGCAAGGTGCCCAAAGCCTTTATGGTGTCACGCCTGATATCACGATGTTCGGTAAGGTCATCGGCGGCGGTATGCCTGTGGCTGCTTTCGGCGGTCGCCGTGAAGTCATGGAAAAGATCGCTCCGTGCGGTCCGGTCTATCAAGCCGGCACCCTTTCCGGTAACCCTGTGGCCGTTGCTTGCGGCTTGGCTACGTTGAAGTTAATCCAAGAAGAAGGTTTCTACGATCGACTCGCCGCTCAAACGACGAAGTTGATTACCGGTTTGAAGGCCGCGGCTGATGTCGAAGGTGTTACGTTCTCGGCTCAAAGCATCGGCGGCATGTTCGGCTTGTACTTCTTGCCGCAATTGCCGACGGGTTTTGCCGACGTGATGAAGTCCGACGGCAAGCGTTTCAACCTCTTCTTCCATGAAATGCTCAACCGTGGCGTTTACTTGGCTCCGTCGCTTTACGAAGCCGGCTTCGTTTCTAGCGCTCACGACGACGTTGCGATCGAAGAGACGATTGCCGCCGCCAAGGAAGCATTTGCAGTCGTTGCGAAGGCCGAATAAGCACTTACGTAACGGACTCATCAAGGTCGACTACCGACGGGTAGCCGACCTTTTTTGAGCGCTATAATTCCTATTCACAATAGCGGCCACGTCCGCGCCTATTCGATGTCGATAGGTTTCATGTCCAGGACGGCCTGGCCTTTTCTATAGGGAGGCCTTATAGATAACAGCCGTAAAACCCCGCAATTCATTGCGAGGATATAAGGCGGCAAAATCGTACGATTTTGCTTTAAATGTGCTAACGTCATCGTACTATGACGTACAAACCCATTCGATATCACCTCTACCCCAACGACGCTCAACGTGATATGTTGATGCGTCACTTTGGTAGTACTCGTTGGGTTTACAACCGCTATATTTCAGAAGCTGATCGTCTCTATTTCGAATTGGGTCAATACATCAAACGTGATGAATTCATCGTTGATTTGGCTCGTCTGAAAAAGACGGAATTCCCGTGGCTCGCCGAAGTCAACTCCCAATCGTTGCAAATGGCTGCTCGTAATGCGGCAACAGCCTACGAGCGATTCTTCAAGGGATTGGCAAAACATCCGAGGTTCAAATCCAAACATTCCAAGCAAAGCTTTCAATGTCCTCAACACGTGAAAGTCCTCTTCAACGAATCAAGCTCTAAATACGGACGAATCGTTTTGCCGAAAATCGGTAGCGTGAAAGCAAAACTTCATCGTCGTTTTCAAGATGAACGCATCAAGACAGTCACGATCACGATGGAGCCCAGTGGCAAGTTCTATGCATCGGTCTTGTTGGATGATGGAAAACCTAACCCCCAAACTGATGTCATCACGAAAGAACGTACCGCCGGGATTGATGCCGGTATCAAAAAAGCGTTGGTAGTCTACTATCCGGATTCAACGACGCAGTATTTTGCCAATCCTCACGTGTTGGAAAAGCAACTTCAGGCGATTCAAAAACTCAATAAGATCCTTTCTCGCAAGCATGTTGTGAGTGTTGAGAAGGATGAAAACGGGAAAGAGAGAAAGATTCGTCATGAAAGCCGAGGCTATCAACGTGTCAAACACCGTTTAGCTTTGGTTCATGAGAAAGTACGTCATATCAGACAAGACTATGCCCATCAGATCACGCATCGGTTAGCAAACGAAAGCCAAGTAACGACCTATGTGGTAGAAGATTTGAATCTGAAGGGAATGGTTAAAAACCACAAATTGGCACGAGCATTGGCTGATGTCGGAATCGGTCAGCTATACAACTTTTTAGCCTACAAGCTTGAAGCTCGTGGAAAGAATCTGATCTATGCCGATCGATTCTTTCCATCAAGTAAGCGTTGTTCTGCCTGTGGCCGAATCCATCAAGGTCTGACATTGAAAGACCGTGAGTGGACGTGTATTTGTGGTCAGCAGCACGAACGGGATGAGAATGCGGCAATCAATTTGGCGCAATACCCGTTTTGGGAAGAAAATCGCCGTGAGGGTCGGGATGACCCAAAGAGCGTAAAGAGTTCCCCGAGAGTAAAGGATGTCGGCGCATCGGCTCTCGCGAAAGAAGTACTTCAAGCCGAAGTGCTAGGGTCGCTTGAAGCCTCTGCCTTCAGGCAGGGGTAATTCACGGCTTGGATTCTCTTAATCATCGCCGGCGTACTCGAAGTCGTTTGGGCCTATGCGATGAAACTCTCCAACGGTTTTACACAACTCATCCCCTCCATCGTAACCGCCGAAGCCATGATCGGGAGTGTTGTTTTGTTATCCGTTGCCATGCGAACCATTCCCCTCGGAACGGCGTATGTCATATGGACCGGCATCGGTGCTGTCGGAGCATTCCTTGTCGGCATCATCTGGCTGGGTGAGGCACCCACACCAATGCGATTGACGGCAGCGCTGTTGATCATCAGCGGATTGTTGTTAATGAAATGGGCAGAATACTAAAAGGACCACAAAATGCGAAAAATGCGACGAGCCTTCCAACAATTGGACACGGATGAAAGTCTCTCGATTCTTGAAAAATCCACATCGGGAACATTGGCCTGTTTGGACAACGACGGCTTTCCTTATGCGGTTCCGTTAAGTCATGTTTTGGTCGATGGTAAGCTTTATTTCCACGGCGCAACGATCGGTCACCGAATCGATGCCGTGAACGCCAATCCTAAAGTCTCTTATTGCGTGATCGACCAAGATGAAGTGATTGCCGAAACGCTCACGACTCACTATCGAAGCGTCATCGCATTTGGTCGTGCTCGCATGCTCAGCGATGTCACGGAAAAACGCATTGCCCTTTTCAAATTGGGACAAAAATTTGCACCGGGTTTAACCGATAAAACGATCGAAGAAATCGATCGCTTCATCGATGCCGTTTCCGTCATGGAACTCACGATTGAACGCCTTACCGGTAAAGAAGCTTTGGAACTTAAAAAAGCTCGTCAAAGTTAAGACACAAAAACCACCTCACGGTGGTTTTTGCTTCTAAAACAACAAGATTTAGCCTTTCACACACAAAACTTGCTTGAGCGTATGGACAATTTCGGTCAAGTCGGTTTGATTGGCCATCACATCCTCAATGCGTTTATAAGCACTCGGGATCTCATCGATCACACCCTTATCTTGACGGCAAACGACGCCCTCGGTTTGACGGCGAAGATCCTCGATCGTAAACGCTTTTTGCGCTTGCGTACGGCTCATCTTACGACCGGCACCATGCGAGGAGCTATTAAATGATTCGGCATTGCCCAAACCTCGAACCAAATAAGACAAGGTTCCCATACTACCCGGGATAATGCCCATTTCGCCGGCTTGCGCGCGAATGGCTCCTTTTCGAGTCACCCAAACGTCTTCCCCGAAATGCGTTTCTTTGGCGACGTAATTGTGATGACAATTAATCACTTCGCCTTCCAATGCAATGCCGGACCAAATATCCGCTAGCGACTTCATCACATCCGCCAAAATCTCTTGCCGATTGACAAATGCATAGCGTTGAGCCCAATTCGTCGCCAACATGTAATTTTCGAAATCTTCCGTTCCTTCTCGAAAAGAGGCCAAATTCCAATCGGGCAAATCTTCGTTATTGGCTTGCGCCAACGCTTTCGCCTTGCGAATAAAAAAGGACGCCATCACATTACCGGGACCTCGAGAACCGGTATGCAACATCACCCATAAATCATCATTTTCATCGACACTCAATTCGATGAAGTGATTACCGCCGCCCAAAGTCCCCATTTCATTGGTCCAATGGCGCGATTTCATGTCCTTTAAAACATCGGGCTCTCGACGCAACAACTCCTCAAGCTCTTTCTCAAATAAATGACAGGCATCCCAATGGATATTTTTGTCTTTATGTTGTTGAAAGCCCACCGGTGTACGGCGAAGAATCGATTTGAGCGCATTGGATAAGCTCGGCGTATCCACATCCGTGCGCTTGAGATTCGTTTTAGCCGCCAACATCCCGCAACCGATATCGACACCGACCGCAGCCGGAATCACCGCCCCTTGCGTCGCAATGACACTACCAATGGTTGCGCCCATCCCAACATGCACATCGGGCATGGCGGCGACATGATGAAAAACAAACGGCAAACGAGCCACGTTCGTCAATTGTTCGATCGAACCGATATCGACATCGTCGGTCCAAATTTTGACGGGCACAGCACCCGCCTCAGAAATGACTTCACAAATCGTCATAATTTTTCTCCTTATTTCCATTTCATTATGACGCCTTTGACGTCAAATCATGACGCAAGAAAAACTCTGCTTTCCAAAGAAAAATCGTACTGAGATCCAATTCCACCTTAAAACACAACATACCCAAATATTTTTACACTTTTACATACATTTTGTGTCAAGTCACCCAAATAGGGATGGAAATTTATTAGGGTTTTCGATAAAGTTATTACTAGAAAATGATTGCTAATGTCCTTGTCGACGACGGTTCGTTTTCGCACTGATTCATCGAATCCGATCGTTCGATCCTCAGTTTTAAAGGTACTTTTTATGAAGATCATCGTCCCTGTCGACGGTAGCGTTTACAGCAACAATGCCGTCTCTTTCATCACTCACCGTACCTCTCTCATCGGTAAAGATCCCACCATCGTTTTGGTCAATGTACAACCGCATTTGCCGGCACGTGCATTGGGTTTGGCTTCGCCTGAAACCTTGCAAGTGTTCTACAAAGAAGAATTCGATAAGACCTTGGGCGAAGCTCGAAAGATTCTTCAAAACGCAGGCATGAAGTATGAAGAAGTCACGCTTGTCGGCAACCCCGCCGATATGATTGCCGAGGAAGCTGAAAAGCTCGGGGCTGATTTGATCGTCATGGGTTCCCACGGCCACACGGCCATGGAAGGCTTGCTCTTTGGTTCCGTGACCAATGGTGTGTTAGCCCAAACGAAGACGCCGGTTTTGATGTTGCGCGGCAAAGAAATCCCGCATGCCGATCACCTCAAAGTGGGCGTTGCCGTGGACGGATCCGAATTCAGTACTAAGGCTGTCGAATACATGCTCGCTCATCGTGCGTTGTTCGGCCAACAAGCCCAATACGAAGTGATTAGCGCCGTCTATGATGAGCCGAATATGTTCATGATGCCCGCACCGGGCCTCTCATTGATGGGCTTGACGAAGGAAAAACTGGAACTTTTGCAAAAAGAAAAATTTGCGATTGCCACCGAACCGACCAAGCCTCTTTTTGAAAAAGCCGGCATCAACGCCAAGGAAGTTCTCCTTATCGGCAACCCCGGTGAAGAAATCGGTCAATACGCAGCCAGTTCCAATTTGGACGTCTTGGTTTTGGGCTCTCATGGCTACGGTCGCTTCATGTCCGCTGTGATGGGATCGACTGCCATGCGCATCGCTCACGCTAGTAACGTTCCGCTTTTGATCGTCCGTCAATAATAAAACAGCCCGAATCGGACTGATGTGACAAGCAGGCACTGTACAAAAACAGTGCCTGTTTTTATTTTGAGAAGAATTTTGGGCAATAAAAAATCCTGATCAGTTCAAACACTGTCAGGATCATTTGGTGCCCGGGGAGAGACTCGAACTCTCACGGCTCATCACCGGTGGATTTTGAATCCACTGCGTCTACCATTCCGCCACCCGGGCA
>JAFNZB010000042.1 GCA_017383055.1 Burkholderiaceae bacterium
CTCGCAACGGCCGTACGAACGAGCGTACCGATGTTGCCCGGATCTTGAACACCGTCCAAATACAAAGCGTCAACCGCCATTTCGGGTGCAGCCGGATTCTCAGGTAAAGCCACTTCCACCATGATGCCCGCGCCGTGTTCGACAGGCGAGAGTTGATCGTAGAGTAACGTATCCAAAACGTACAACGGCACGCGCTTATCGGCCAATTTCGCTAACAAACCTTCGGCTTCTTCATTGATGCCTTTGGCACGCAACAGCACGGCTAAGGGCTTGACACCTCGCTCAAGCACCACCTGTACCAAGTGAGCGCCTTCGGCTAACGTCACGCCCTCTTTACGCATCACGCGCGTACTTTCAAGGATTCGCTTCCAACGCTTGAACTTCGCGTTGGCTTCACTTTGGATCGGTTGAAAATTCATTACTTCGTTTCCTGACAGTAAAGACTGATCGGTTTGAATGTCTTGCGATGGATGGGCAACACGCCCAACGTTTCCACGGCTTTGATATGCTCGGCCGTCCCATACCCCATGTGGTTTTCAAAACCGTAACCCGGGTACTTCTTCGCTTGCTCCATCATGTAAGCGTCACGGTGCGTTTTAGCCAAAATCGAGGCGGCGGAGATCGCTTGCACCTTTGCGTCACCCTTCACAATGGCCTCAGCCATCATCGGTAATTTCGGAATTCGATTACCGTCGACTTGCACGAATTCCGGTTGCACTTGAAGGCCGGCGACCGCTCGTTGCATCGCCAACATCGTCGCTTGCAAAATGTTGATCTCGTCGATCTCCTCAACGCTTGCTTCAGCCACGCACCACGCCAAAGCGCGTTCTTTGATCAAAGGCTCGAGTGCTTCACGCTTTTTAGCCGTCAACTTTTTCGAGTCTGCCAAACCTTCAATGGGATTGTTCGGATCCAAAATCACGGCAGCAGCCACGACGGGACCAGCCAACGGACCGCGCCCCGCTTCGTCAACACCGGCTGTTAAAGCAGAAGCCGGATCAAAAAATAAATCGGGTTGCATAAGAAACCTTAAGCACCACAAACTTGACGGATGGCATCGCTCGCAAGCTTGGGCGTATCACGCAAAAGCGACTCATGCATAGCCGTGAATTGATCGATCAATTCATTGTCGTTGCGACGTTGATACTCATGCCACAAGGCAAAGCCCAAAGCTTCCGGTTGGCAGAAGTACTGCAAGAGTTCCGGCACCACGCGCTTACGAGCCAAGATGTTGGGCAAGCTCACCCACGGGATGATGCCTTTGCGTTCCATCAAAATGCCCGTGATGCCCGGCATCGCATAACCCACGACCATCGGACGCTTAAAGAGTGCAGCTTCAAGCGTCGCCGTACCGGATGCCACCAAGATCGCATCGCTAGCTTCCATCACGGAATGGCTATCGCCCGTCGTCAACGTCGTGGCGATTTTTGTCTTCGGGAATTGATCCAAAATTCCTTGGATCTGAGCTCGACGCGTTGCGTCAGCGGCCGGTACAACAAAGCGAGCGTTCGGCGCAAATTGCAAAATCGTTTCGCAAGCCTTGAAAAAGAGCGGGGCACACCACTTCACTTCGGCTTGACGAGAACCCGGTAACACGGCAAAC
>JAFNZB010000043.1 GCA_017383055.1 Burkholderiaceae bacterium
AACATACGGGCAAAGACCAAACCGAACGGAGCGTTGGATGCGGCCAACTCTGCATTCGGGATGATACCGGCCATGATGTTGGTCGAGACGATACAAATGACAGCCACCGTACACGTTGCCGTCATCACAGCGATCGGCACATTACGCTCAGGGTTGTCAACGTTGTCGCAGTTCACGCAGGCACTTTCAAGGCCCAAGAAACACCACAACGTCATGGAAATGGAGGAACTCACCGCACTTGCAAAGGGTTCATTGTGCGGATTCCAACTTGCGACGTACAAGTCGGGATCAAACCAATACCAGCCGATCACGGACAACGTCAACACCGGACCGATCACACACCAAACGGCCACACCACTGATTTGACCGGTGATACGAGCGCCCAAGAAGCTCAACATCGAGCAGAACCAAATGACAACCAAAGTCCAGCAACACGTTTCAACCGTAGACAATTCCACGTTAAAAAGCGTCGCACCGTAACCCACACAAGTAATGGCAATGGCAATATTGGCAAAAAGCAGCGACACGGCATAGGTGTAGTTGGCCATAAAGTGACCGGACTTACCGAATGCATATTCGGAGTAGCCGCCCATCCCTTGCTTCTTACTGAAAAGGCCACACTTGGCAAATGCGTAGGCCAAACACATCGAGCCCACAGCCGTCACAAGCCAAGAAAGAATGGAAATCGTACCCACTTGAGCCAACTCGGTCGGCAACAAGGCGATACTGGAACCCATCATGCTGATGGTCGTCAAAAGTGTCAACTGAGCCAAGCTCATTTTAGATCGATGCGGCATACGTCACCATTTCTCCGTGAAGAGGGTTGCAAACCCCTCTTGGTTATCATTCCTTTGCTTAGGGTGGAAGAAAAAAAGAACCGCCATTGTAGAGCAAAAGCGATTCAAATGAAAGACTATAACTTGCTGAAAAAATAAGAAAAGGGATGCGTTGCATCCCTTAACTCATTTATTGACAGATCAGATCTTTAAGACCAAATCACTTAAGAAGTAACTGAGCGTACCGACCACGAAAACCGAGATAACGTTCAACCAGAAACCGGCTCGAATCATTTCGGCAATTTTCAAACGACCCGTACCGAAAATAATCGCATTCGGAGGGGTTGCCACCGGCATCATGAAGGCGGCCGAAGCACCGATTGCCGTCGTGAGCAACAACACTTCAGGACGCATACCCATTGCCGGAGCAGCAGCGGCCAAAATCGGCAACATGGCAGCCGTCAAAGCGGTATTGGATGTCACTTCCGTCGCAAAAATCACCATGGCGGCAACACCAATAATCATCACGTACTCGGGTAAATTTGCTAACGCAACCGCTTGAGCACCGATCAAACCGGATCCGCCCGTCGATTGAATCGCAGCCGCCATGGACAAACCACCACCGAAAAGCAAAAGCACATCCCACGGAATGTCCTTACAGTCATCCCAAGACAAAGCATGAACGCCGCGGCGGAAATCAATCGGTAAAGCAAACAAAGCCAAACCGCACCCCATCGCAATACCGGCGTCAGTTAAGCTCTTCAACGGACGCGTACCGTCTTCAAGTGTAAATGCGCGAATCTGCGGACTAAAAACCCACAAGCCAACCGCTAAGGCAAATACACACAAAACGACCTTTTCACCGCGAGTCATCGCACCCAGCTTCTTCATTTCAACGCGAACCCAATCCTTACCGCCCGGAATATCACCGATTTGGTTACGGAAAAGGACCTTATTGAGCAAGAACCAAGTCAAGGGCAAAAGGATGGCCATCACCGGCACACCGATCATCATCCAGTCAAGCACGGAAACCGTTTGACCGTACGTTTGGCCAACAAAGCGAACGAAAATACCGTTCGGGGGAGAACCGATCACGGTGGCCATACCACCGATGGAAGCCGCATAAGCCATACCAAGCAACAAAGCCACGGCAAAATTATGTTCCTTTTGACGGCTCTCACGAGTGTGCTCCGGAATGGAAGCCTTCACCACGTTCAAAACGGCCAAAACGATCGGCACCATCATGGCAGCTGTCGCGGTATTCGAGACCCACATCGACAAGAAAGCGGTAGCAATCATCACACCGGCTGAAATCTGCGCAGGCTTCGTACCAACCAACGAAATCGTGACCAAAGCAATGCGACGGTCTAAGTGCCAACGTTGGATGCCGGCAGCTAACAAAAAGCCGCCCAAGAATAAGAAAATGGTATCACTGGCGTAAGGCGTCGTCGTTTGAGCGACGGTTGCCACACCGAGAATCGGGAAAAGCACCAACGGCAACATGGCCGTTGCTGCAATCGGAATCGTATCGGAGAACCACCAAATGGCCATCCACAACACGACAGACAAACAGGCTTTACCAGCATGCGTGAACGCAACGGGATCGCCCGCCGGACTGATATAAGAATCCGGGAAAAGAAAATAGACTAACGTGGCTAATAAAGGACCCGCCACAAGCGCGATTTGTTTGGATCGCCGGGAAAAAGAACCGATTTGAACATGAGAGTCAAGCATGTTGAACCTCGCTTTCGTTTTTGTACTTCATAACGTCGGTTGATCGGACCGATGTATTGCTTTATTTGCCCTTTCTCTTAATGGAAAGTTTGGCAAAGAGGTTGCCGTTTTTAAAAGACTATCCCCTAAAAACGGCAACGGGTTAACCCCATAGTATCAAATTTTTTCTTCGCCGTTGAAGAAATATTTCAAAAATCTATGGCGGTTATTTGATTTCTCGATTGATCACTTCTTCAGAAGTAATCATCTTGACGCCAGCCATCTTCATGTGATCCATGGCAGCTTCAAGACTGCCATTCAGGTCGATGCCTCGCGTTGCATCGGTCACCAAGAAGACTTCGTAACCCAAATGAATGGCGTCCAATGCCGTCCACATCACACAAAAGTCCGTTGCCAAACCGCAGATGTAGAGACGATTGATGAATCGATCTTGGCAATAGGCATGAAAACCCGTATGGGTCTTGCGATCGGCCTCAATGAAGCCGGAATAGCTATCGACGTTCTTATCGTTGCCCTTCAAAATCGCGATTACGCGAGACATCGGCAAGCGAAGGCCCGTGGCCAAATCGGCACCGCTCGTGCCTTCGACACAGTGAGTCGGCCAAAGAATTTGCTCACCGTAAGGCAATTGAATCTTATCGCCCGGCGCCTTACCTTCATGATTGGCAGCAAAAGAGACATGATCGGCACAGTGCCAATCTTGCGTCACGATCACTCGCTCAAACGTTTGAGCCATGCGATTGATCGGATCGATCACTTCGCTAGCCTTCGGTACACCCAAAGCACCGTTTTCCAAAAAGTCATTTTGGACGTCCACGACCACCAAAGCCGTAAATACCTTCACGGGCATTTCTTATTCTCCCAAAAGTTGTTCGTACTGTTCGACCAAATCGGCCATGATGGCGGCGGTCGAAAGAGCCTTGGCGCCTTGCGCACCTTGACCCAACGGAATTTCCAATAAATCGATGCGATCCTGAGCAGCAGCGGCCTCATAAATCGAACGCAACGCTGCCAATTGACCCGGATACGGAGAGGTCGGCAACTCGGCATCAGCCAACGCTTGCGACAAGCCCGTCTCGAGCACTCGCGTCATACGACCCGTACCACGGTCGACCACTCGCGTCGTCGCATCGTCAGCCCAGGCAATTTGAGCCTTAGCCGCCTCCCAAAGGGCTGATTCGTGACTTCGAAGCAAAAGCGAACCGATTTGAACACCACTTGCACCCAACATCATCGAAGCGACCATGGCTTGGGCACTCATGATCGCGCCGGCGGCAACCACGGGTACGTTTTGAGCAACACGAACGGTCGGCGGCAAAAGAGCCATCAAACCGATTTGGCTTGCCTCATGCGGATTTTCAAAGTATTGACGCGGACCACCCGCTTCCCAACCTTGAGCAACGATGACTTGGCATCCGGCCACCTTCATCACTTTGGCTTCTCGGGTGGAATTGACGCTACCCATCATGATCGTACCCTTGGCTTCAAGCGCCTCGGCAAATACTTCACGCGGCCCACCGAAACTGAAACTCACCACAGG
>JAFNZB010000044.1 GCA_017383055.1 Burkholderiaceae bacterium
GCCGTTCTCTGATCGGGCAAATTCGTCACCGGACTCATCAAACTACACATTTGATATTCGCCCAAAATCGGATCGTTCACTCCCATAAACTCATAATCACCCGAAGGCAAATTCACCAAACGAACTTGAGTTGTCGGCACTGACTGCCAAGTAAAACGATTACCACAAGCCAAAACGACCAAGATCGACCATGGCGTAATCACACACCCCATCCAATCATTACCAAAGCGTTCAAAACCAAAGGCTCTGACTTGTAAACGTGGATTATTGATAGGAAGTCCCTTCATGCGTGTCTGTGCGATTTGCGCAAAACCCGATTCGAAAAATCGTTCGGGCGATTGCGACCAAACACGCAAGGATGTTTTCGTCATGTTCAAATCCTTTAAAAGGTTAGCCGAAAGATTAATCCAAGGATATCCAATTGCAAACGATGATTTGTAAACGTACTTTTTATATTTTCCCGTTTTTTCAGCACATTAGACCTAGATCATTTGTTACGAAAAGACATTTCGAAACGATCGATACTGTTTGACACAAATTTACACTGTGTCTTAAATCAGAAATACCCGAAAGAATCTTGAATTTGTCTATAAATCGTGCCAAATTACCAGTGGAATCCTGAAATTCGTAATTCATTCGACATTTCGTAATTATGCCGTTCGTACTCGAATTTCATTGATAAAATCGCTCAAGGATCCTCCGTTAAGACCCCCTTGTCATCGGAGAATCCCGTCTTTATCTTTCAAGGAGGACCCTATGCACGAAACGCAATATGAAGCTCTTCGGCGCCAAGGGATTAGCCGCAGAAGCTTTCTCCAATTTTGCTCCCTAACGGCAGCAAGCCTTGGTTTGGGAACCGCTGGTGCTCAAGAGATTGCTCATGCGATGCAAACCAAACCGCGAATGCCCGTTGTGTGGCTTCACGGCCTCGAGTGCACTTGCTGCACGGAATCTTTCATCCGTTCCTATCACCCTGTCGCAAAAGATTTGGTGTTGTCCATGATTTCGTTGGACTATGACGATACGATCATGGCAGCCGCCGGCCACCAAGCCGAAGAAGCATTGGAAGAAACGATCACCAAATACAATGGCAACTACATTTTGGCCGTTGAAGGCAACATCCCGTTGCATGACGATGGTGTGAACTGCATTCCGGGCGGTGAAACGTTCCTTCAAAAAATCAAACACGTTGCCAAGGGCGCCAAGGTCGTTATCGGTTGGGGTTCTTGTGCCGCATGGGGCTGCGTACAAGCCGCCAAGCCTAACCCCACTCAATCGGTCCCGATCACCGACATCATCAAAGACAAACCCATCGTATTGGTCCCGGGTTGCCCGCCGATTTCTGAAGTGATGACGGGTGTCATTACGTACATCTTGACGTACGATCGTATCCCGCCCCTTGACCGCTTGGGTCGTCCGAAGATGTTCTACGGCCAACGCATCCACGACAAGTGCTATCGTCGTGCTCACTTTGATGCTGGCCAGTTCGTCGAACAATTCGACGATATCGGTGCCAAACTCGGCTACTGTCTCTATAAAGTCGGCTGCAAAGGCCCGACGACTTATAACGCCTGCTCCACGATTCGTTGGAACGAAGGGTTGTCTTGGCCCGTGCAATCCGGTCACGGCTGCATCGGTTGCTCTGAACCCAACTTCTTTGACAAGGGTTCGTTCTATCGTCATGACACCACCATTCTCCCGCCGGGTCTCGGTGGTATTGAAGCGACGGTCGACAAGGTCGGTCTTGCTACCGCGGGTGTCGTCGGCGCTGCCGCGATCGCACACGCTGCCATGTCTGCCGTTGCACAAGCGCGAGCTAAGAAGAACAACAAAGATATGGGGAGGGATGAATAATGGCTGATAACAATCGTCGTATCGTTGTTGACCCTGTCACTCGCATTGAAGGCCATTTGCGCGTTCAAGCAACGATTAATGAAAAGAACATCATCACGGACTCCCAAAGCACGGGCACGATGTGGCGCGGCTTGGAAGTGATTTTGAAAGGCCGAGACCCACGTGACGCGTGGGCATTCGTCGAACGCATCTGTGGTGTTTGTACCGGCATCCATGCATTGGCTGCCGTACGCGCCGTTGAAGACGCCATCGGGATTAAGATCCCGAAAAACGCCAACATCATGCGTAATTTGATGAACGCGACGCTTTATACGCATGACCATATCGTGCACTTTTACCAATTGTCGGCCTTAGACTGGGTCGACGTGGTGAGTGCATTGTCGGCTGACCCGCGTGAAACGTCGGCGCTCCAGCAAAAAATCAGCCCGAGCCATCCATTGTCTTCGCCGGGCTATTTCCGTGACGTCCAAAACCGTCTCAAAAAGTTTGTCGCCTCGGGTCAATTGGGCATTTTTGCCAACGGCTACTGGGGGCATCCGGCCATGAAGTTGCCGCCTGCTGTCAACCTTTTGGCAGTGACCCACTACTTGGAAGCATTGGACTTCCAACGTGAAATCATCAAAATCCATACGATTTTGGGCGGCAAGAACCCCCACCCGAACTACTTGGTCGGCGGCATGGCTTGCCCGATCAACATGCACGACACGGGTTCTGCCGGCACAATGGTCAATGAAGTCACGCTCAATTACATGCGCGACATCGCCAAACAAGCGGTCGCCTTAGTTGAAAACGTGTACCTCCCCGACATCAAGGCTATCGCATCGTTCTATCCGGAATGGTTCAAATACGGTGGTGGCTTGGTCAGTCGTAACGTATTGTGCTACGGCGAGTTCCCCGAAATCCCCAATGATTGGTCTGATGAGTCCTTACTCATGCCGCGAGGTGCCATCGTTGACGGTAAGTTGTCTGACGTGTTGGACGTTGATCTTCGAGATACCAAGCAAATTCAAGAATTCGTCGACCACTCTTGGTACAAGTATCCCGATGACAATATGGGCTTGCATCCGTGGGAAGGCATCACCGAACAGGCATTCGAACTCTCTAAGGGCTCCGTTGGCACGAAGACGAAGTTCCAATGGTTGGGTGAAGACGGAAAGTATTCTTGGATCAAGAGCCCGCGCTACAACGGTCACATGATGGAAGTGGGACCGTTGGCTCGTCTAGTCCTCTCGGTCGCCAAGGATGTGAAACACTTCAAGGAACCGGCATTGGATCTCTTAAAGGAACTCAATTTGCCGCTCGAAGCCATCTATTCCACGCTCGGCCGCCATGCCGCTCGTGCCCTTGAATGCCGTTGGACGGCTAATCAAATGGTCAAATACGTTGACGATTTGACAGCCAATATCAAACTCGGTGACGAAGTCGCTGCCAACATGGAATTCTGGGATCCGAAGACCTGGCCGAAGGAATGTCGCGGTGTCGGTATCTGTGAAGCTCCGCGTGGTGCACTCGGTCATTGGTGTGTGATCAAAGATACACGTATCGAAAACTGGCAAGCCATCGTTCCGACCACTTGGAATGCATCTCCGCGTTCCAATGAAGGTCAACAAAGCGCTTTCGAAACGTCCTTGTTGGGTACGCCTGTGGCTGACCCCCACAAGCCGCTTGAAATCATCCGAACGATCCACAGTTTCGACCCGTGCTTGGCTTGCGCTACGCACGTTCTCAATCCGGAAGGTGAAGAACTTTGCCGCGTTCAAGTCCGTTGATTGCGGAGGACGAAATTATGAGAATCGATCCTGTCACATTTGAAGTCGATCCGCGAGGGGGAACCAAGCCGATCTATGTGTGGGAAGCTCCGGTTCGTATTTGGCACTGGGTGATGGCCGTCTGTATGGTCTTGATGATCATCACCGGCTATCTCATCGGTCGCCCGTTGGTTTCCAATTTGGGTGACACCTGGATCACTTACGACTTCGGCTATATCCGACTCGTCCACTTCGTCGCAGGCATTGTTTTTACCGTACTGTTTATCTATCGCCTTTTCTGGGCTTGTGTTGGTAATCGGTACTCGAGAATGATTTTCCTGCCGCCTTTGTGGTCGATGAAATGGTGGAAGGGCGTGTTTGCCCAAGTGGCTTACTACCTCTTCTTAAGGAAAACCGCGCCAGAATATGCTGGACATAATCCCTTGGCGCAATTGGCAATGTTTGCGATGTTCGTCATCGGTAGCTTTGTCGTCATCATCACCGGCTTGGCTTTGTATGCTCAAGCTTGGGGATGGGACACCGGCTGGATGACCTATTTCGGTTGGGTGTTCACCCTCTTTGGTGACGTGCAAGCCGTTCGAACAATCCACCATGCCATGCTTTATGTGTTCGTACTCTTTACGATCGCTCACGTGTACATGTCTTTCCGAGAGGATGTGATGGGCGGAGCGACGACAATCTCGTCGATGACGACGGGGCTTCGAATGTTTAAAGAATCCGAACACCATTAACGGAACCATCGAGTGCATCCGACGTCCCCTCGTCGGATGCGACTCGAAACAAAAATTCAAAGAAAGGCATCCCTTATGACCGGCTCGTCTTATAAAACGGAAGTGCTTGTTTTAGGCATCGGGAACCTTTTGTGGGCCGATGAAGGTTTTGGAGTCAGAGCCATTGAAGCCTTTCACCGTCACTACGAAAATCACCCCGATCTTCGCCTTTTAGATGGCGGCACACTTGGCCATTACCTCATCAATGAAGTGATGGACGCCAAACGAATCCTCTTGTTCGACTGCTGCGACTTGAAGGCCGAACCCGGCACGTTGAAACTATTGCGAGACGATGACATCAAAATTTGGTCAACGACCAAAATCAGTGCCCATCAAACCGGCATGAATGACGTTTTAGCCACCGCTAGCCTTTTAGGCTATGAACCGCAAGCATTTTCCGTGATCGCCATTCAACCGCTTGAGCTCAATGATTACGGTGCCAGTCTCACCGATGCCGTCAAAGCCAAGATTCCCGAAGCCATCGACTTGGCTGTCGATGAATTGAAACGCTGGGGTTACGAACTTAAACTTCGTCAATCTCCCCTCGTTGATGACAACTTCGTGTTGTCAACTTTGAGCATCGATCGTTATGAACAAGAGCGCCCAAGCGAAGAGCAAGCTCCTCGTGACGGCGATCCTCGTTACCGTCTTCGGAGTCTGTGATCATGTGCATTGCCATTCCTAAACGAATCCAAGCCATTGAAACAATCAATGACATTCGTCGAGCAACGGTCGTACGAAATGAAACCGCCGAATCCGTATCCCTTTCGATGACACCCCAAGCCAAGGTCGGCGACATGGTTTTAGTGTTTCAGGGTAATGCGCTTCGCGTCGTTAGTGAATCCGAGGCTCAACAAATCGATGCGGCTCTGACCTGTTTAGGTCAAGCACTCGAAGGTGAAATGACCGAAGAAGGATTGCGTGCAGGTTTTGGAGACTTGATGGACAACCCTGCACAATTACCGCCTCACTTACAAGCGCAAGTTGGGAAAAAAATATTTTAAGAGATACGAAGCCATGAACGAAATTACGAAATCCATCGCTCATATCGACACGCAGACGCACCCTTGCTTTGTTCGACTTCATCAACAGGGCGGTTTTGAAATTTTGAACGAAGCCAATGTTGATGCCTTTTTACACAGTGAAGGATTGAAATTAGCCGTCTTTGCTGACGACCCTAACAATCGCAAAGAAACGATGGATATCGTCGTCATTGCCCCTGAACTCAAAAAAGCATTCGGAGACACATTAACGCAGAGCGTTTTTGCAGACTTTCAAGTCGCCCGAGCACTGGCAGCCCGTTGGGGTCTCCGTAGTATGCCGGCAGTGGCTGTTTTTCATGGAAAAACTTTCCTTGGTGCCGTCCAAGGGCTTCAAACTTGGGATGACTACTGCCAAAAGTTGGTTGCGATCATGCAAAAGCCGCAAAGCACGCCTCGCGTGATTGCCGTTCTCACAGAGAACGAATCGAACACATAAAACAAAACTCATCTCCTTTTCTTTGTAAAGGAAAACAAAATGACATCTCCCTTACACAACAGTTCCTCTCGCTGGGCCAATGTCCAATTGGATCGAGAAACAGAACGAAAAGCCGCACTTGAGACCGTCGTTTTATTGAGTGCTGTAAAAGATCAAGCTCAAAAGGCTCTTGCGCAACGAAGCGAACACGAGCTTTGTTGGGAATTTTCGTTTAACCAATTCCAACCCGAACACATTGACTTTATCTTAGCTACGATCGGCACGGGCGAAGTACGTATCAGCATAGATAATGGTCGAGTAAAGTTGGAAGAAACCGCCATTCCCGCTCTTTGGCATGTTCAAAACGGTCAAACACACAGTTTAGTTTTGGCCCTGATGCCACCCGTTGTTGGTGATGCCATCAATCAAATCGAGGGACGTTTAGTGATTCCCCAAGAGACGCCTCCTAACGTCTTTGCCGCTCCCAGTATCCTACAAGAGCTTCAGGTCGCGTTAGAAAAGACTGATTTAACACACCTTACGCACGACCCGGCATTTATGGTTGAACTCACCCGTCAACCGTTGGACACGCAAGACCGAGACTTCCTCATGATGGTAATGGGAGAAGGTTTGATTGAAATTTGGCTATCCGGCTTTGCTTCCGCTTACATCCGTAGTACGCAAATTCAAGGACTTTGGAGCAGTCAATTATTGAATAACGCCGGTAAACAATTGCTCGATTCATTAGTCGTCGCTCGTATACCTCCGGAAGTCCCTTGTGCTCCGGAAGAATTATCCGATACGGTGAAAATGGCAAACGAAACACTTCAATGGATCGAAGATGACCTTGAACGTGGCGCTTTGGGATAAGAGTAAAAATGCAAGGAAATACCGTACCACCGACCGGCCGCATCGATTTAATTTTGGATGAACTGAATCGACAACGCTTTGCCAACGCTAGCGCCATGCAGTGCAAAGTGTGTTGGTATGTTTATGACCCTGAAATCGGCTGTGAAGAATGGGATATCGAGCCCGGCACGTCCTTTAACGACTTGCCTGAACATTTCACATGCCCTCAGTGTGGGAACGACAAGAGCGTATTTTTGCCCTGTGAAAAAGAAAATGGAGACTAGAAACAAAAAAAGATGACTCATTGGTCATCTCTTGGTGTTTCTGGTCGGGGCGGCGGGATTCGAACTCGCGACCCCTTGCACCCCATGCAAGTGCGCTACCAGGCTGCGCTACGCCCCGACAGAAGAGTGTTGATATTACACCAAAAATTACGCTTTGGCAATATCGTAAAAAAACTCCCGCATTTTTTGCGGGAGTTTTCTTTTTTACTTCTTCCAGTACACGGGGGAAGAATGAATTAAAGACGACGGTCCTTTTTGAGTTTGGACTCGCATACCGATCGTAAAAGCCTTTTGTTGTCCCGGCAAGGGCGGAACCACTAATTGAGGCTTACGTTCTTCCGTCTTAACGACCTCAACGGGCTTGACCTCTTCAACAACCTCAGCGACCTCTTCAATGACGGGCGCTTGCTCCTCAACGACAACAGGTTCGGACTCAACGGTTTCAGGCACATCAAACGGACAAAGATCTTCTTCAACCGATGCGACTTGTTCCTGTTTGGGCTCATCTTGTACCGGATGACGAATGGTCATCTTACCAATCATCGGACTCGGCGTTAAAAAGTCTTCACTTTCCGCACCCAAAGCTCCCAAGTCATAAGAAAGCGGAGCAACTTGGATTTCTTCTTGAACAGGAGCCGGTTCCTTTTCTTGAGTCTTCGCCTCTTCGGCCATCAATGCGTGAAGATCTTGCGAGACCAATGCAAAGTTTTCCACCGCGTGACGATCGGCTTCTTCCTTAGCCAATCGCTCTTGGCGAGCCTTTTCTGCCACACCGGGAGCCGTCGTCAAGACTTCACGAATCGCCTTGAGTTCGGCCAAAATCGCACCCAAATCCACCTCAGGCTTCTTGGGCTTGGGTTGCAAAGGAGCGCTCGTATGAGCATCCAAAATACCGGTCTCTTTGACCTTATCTTGGATTTGTAATTCATGGATCTTATTGCGTGCCCCAAGAATCGTGTAGTGCTCTTCGTACAACAAATGTTGAATCGTACGAATCAAAGCCACGTCTTCAGAGCAATAATAACGACGATTGCCACGCTTGGTCGGACGCAATTGCGGGAATTCTTGTTCCCAAAAGCGCAACACCGACGGATTCACACCGATCGATTTTGCAACGTCCCCAATCGGCAAATAGCGTCCAAGGAGCTCTTCCTCAGGCGCATCAAGCTCCGTCAGTTCAAACGACGGATGCGGCTCAGCGTCGAGCATGCGAACGGGTTCCACCGAAGACATGTCCCTGTCCCCCTAGTGATTATTGTTCGTCTTGCAACGAAGGATGCTTCTTAGCAACGGCTTCTTTCAACTTTTGGCTGGCGTGGAACGTCACCACACGGCGTGCCGTAATGGCGATTTCTTCACCGGTCTTAGGATTACGACCCGGACGTTGAGCCTTGTCGCGCAATTGGAAATTACCGAAACCAGACAATTTCACGGTACGACCGTCTTCGAGAGCGGCACGAATTTCATCAAAGAATGCATCGACCATATCTTTGGCTTCACGCTTGTTCATACCCATGCGCGTGAAAAGGATGTCAACCAAATCTGCCTTGGTCATCGTTTTCGTGTTGTCCATTGTCTTAAATCTCTACAAAAAATGAATCTAAAAGGAACGAGCTTATTGTAGCAAAAGTGAAGCTTTTTCCTTTGATTCTCCTAGATTTTTTTGCAAAAAAACAAAAGGCCTTTCAAGTCGGCAAACCCGACAGGAAAGGCCCTTTGATTAATCGGTCAAATGCGATTACTTACGCAACACTGCACCCGTAGCTTCCAAGGCTTCGATGGCGGCGCTCAAGGCGTTATCTGCATCTTCACCCGTGAAATCATCGCTCATCGGTTGGAGCGTCATACGGAATGCAAGGCTGGCTTCCGTAACACCTTCCGGACGATAAAGGTCGAAAAGGTTCAAGGAAACGAACGTAGCCAAACGCGGATCATTTTGAGCGGCATCGGCAACAGCCTTTTGCAAAGCTTCATAAGAAACACCGGCCGGGACCACGACACTAATATCGCGTTGGATCGGTTGGAACTTGCTCACGGCCGTGTGCCAGGGCACATCGATCGTCAACAAAGCGGCCATATCCAATTCAAACACGATCGGTGCATGGGGCAAGCCGTAAGCTTGTTGCAACTTCGGATGCAATTCACCGACAAAACCAACTTCGACGCCGTCCATCATCACGGCAGCGCTACGACCCGGATGCAAAGCCGGGAATGCCTTGGCAACGAATTGTGCCGTCTTCGGAGCGATCAAACGTTCGACATCGCCCTTACCGTCAAAGAAGTCGACCAAGCGTGCCTTCTCACCCCATTGCTCACCAGCAGCATCACCGTAGAGGAGGCCTGCCACGCGAACCGGTTGACGAACACCCTTCACAGACCATTCAGTCGTCACAACGGATTCGTCACGAACGAAAATACGACCCACTTCAAAGAGCTTGGCAGATGCGACCTTACGATTGAGGTTGTACTTCAAAATATCGACCAAACCGCCAATCATTTGAGTACGCATCACGGACAATTGACTTGCGATCGGATTCAAAAGACGAATCGGATTGTCGTTGGCGGCAAAGTCCGTTTCCCAAGCTTCAGGCACAAAGCTGAAGTTGATCAATTCTTGGTAACCCATGTCAGCCAATTGCATGCGGATGTCATGAGCGATACGGGAACCTTCCGGACGCATGATCATCTTGGCTTCGGCCATCGGAGGAACATCGGGCAACTTTTCGTAGCCGTAAAGACGAGCCACTTCTTCGATCAAATCTTCTTCGATTTGGATGTCAAAGCGATAAGAGGGCGACGTCACGGTGAAAACTTCATCTTCCAACGTGAATTCAAAACCCAAACGCGTAAAGCACTCGGCCATCATACTCGTTTCGATCGGCATACCGATGATCTTACGAGCTCGTTCGGCACGCATTTGCACCTTGGCTTGTTGCGGAACGTTGAGAATTTGATCGTCAACCGGACCAATCTTTGTTGCTTCCGTACCGCAGATATCAACGATCAACTTCGTGATGTAGTGCATATGATCGGCGTTGGAACCGAAATCCACGCCACGTTCGAAGCGGTGAGCAGCGTCCGTGGAGAAGTTCAAACGACGGCAACGGCCTTGAATCTTTTCTTGATGCCAGAAAGCCGCTTCAATGAAAAGATCCGTCGTTTCCAAACTGATGGAAGATGCTTCACCACCCATGATACCAGCCAAGCATTCCGGCGTATCACCATCACAGACAACACCGAAATACGGATCCAATTGGACCGTTTGACCGTTCAAGAGCGTGCAAGATTCGCCTTCGCGAGCCCAACGAACAACGACCTTATCACCCTTCAACTTGTTCAAGTCAAAGAAGTGCGTCGGACGGCCGAGTTCGAGCATAACGTAGTTGGAGATGTCGACCAAAGCGTTGATAGAACGTTGACCAGAGCGTTCGAGACGATCCTTCATCCATTGCGGCGTTTCGGCCTTAGCATTCAAACCGCGAATCACACGACCCGTAAAGCGACCGCAAAGATCCGTCGCTTCGACTTCGACCGGAACCTTGCATTGGCAAGTTGCAGCAACTTCATCCATGGCGGGCATATGGAGTTCAGCACCCGTCACTGCATGCAAGTCACGAGCAACACCGATCAAGGACAATGCGTCACCACGATTCGGCGTCAACTTGATTTCAATCTTCTTGTCGTCCAAGTGGCAAGCCGTACGGATGTCTTCACCGACGGTCAAACCTTCCGGCAAGATCCACAAACCGGAGTGATCTTCCGTAATACCCAATTCGCGAGCGGAACAGAGCATGCCGAAAGATTCGACGCCGCGCATCTTAGCCTTCTTAATCTTGAAGTCACCCGGCAAAACGGCACCGATCTTGGCGCAAGGCACCAAAACACCGGCGCGAACGTTCGGAGCACCACAGACGATTTGCACCGGTTCGGCGTCACCGACGTCAACCGTACAAACATGCAAGTGATCGGAGTTTTCGTGATCGACACACGTAAGCACTCGAGCGACCACGATGCCGGAGAAGGCCGGAGCAACCGGAGCAACTTCTTCGACTTCCAAACCGGCCATCGTCATGGCTTCGCAAAGCGCATCGGTGTCCATTGCCGGATCAATGTAGGAGCGTAACCAGCTTTCAGAAAATAACATTTCGTTTCTCTCGAAAAATTCTTTACACAGTGCAATTAACGATTGAATTGCTTCAAGAAGCGAAGATCACCTTCGAAGAACAAGCGAAGGTCATCGATGCCATAACGCAACATCGTCAAACGTTCAAGACCGGAACCGAAAGCGAAACCAACGTGCGTTTCCGGATCCAAGCCAAAGTTACGAACCACGTTCGGATGCACTTCACCAGCACCCGAGATTTCCAACCAACGACCTTTCTTCGGACCGCTCGTGAACATCATGTCAACTTCAACGGAGGGTTCCGTGAACGGGAAGTAGCTCGGACGGAAACGAACGACCAAATCATCCGTTTCAAAGAAGCGGCGCAAGAAATCCGTGTAAACACCCTTCAAA
>JAFNZB010000045.1 GCA_017383055.1 Burkholderiaceae bacterium
GCGCTTAAAGAACAACTATCAAGCACGCGCTACGCAACGCCAAGAAGGTCTTTATCAGATCGACGGCAATGCAACGATTCGAGAGTCCCACAAGAACCCGCAAGTTCAAGCCGTTTATGCTGAGCACTTGGGTGCGCCCGGCTCTCATATCGCTCACGAGCTCTTACACTGCGAGTACCGCTCCAAGAAGGCCGAGCCAGTTGCATTTGATGTGCACAAGCTTTGGCAAAAATTGAATCAACACCATTAAGCGTTTAACTTAAATCAGCGCTCGAAGCCCACGGTTTCGGGCGCTTTTTCTTTGCGAGTGCCGTCCCTTCGGTCTATAATGCTCGCTTTGACTCAGGGCGAGGTGAAACTCCTCACCGGTGGTACAGTCCACGAGCGCAACGACTTCACGAATGTCGTTGGCAGCAGAATCGGTGCGATTCCGATACCGACGGTCACAGTCCGGAAGAAAGAGTTACTGCTTTCCTTAGTATCCGCCAAGCTTCTTTGACGGATCCTTCCCTGATGCTTTTTAAGATCTCTGACTTTTTCTCAGAAAGGAATTAGACAATGCATCAGCCTACGAGCCTTTTAGCCCAATACGGTGAAGACGCCATCGTTCGCGTCGAACGTGCTTTGGCCGATCTTCGTGCCGGTAAGGGTGTCATGGTCGTTGACGACGAAGACCGTGAAAATGAAGGTGACCTTATTTTGTCCACGGATCATTTGACGGTCCAACAAATGGCTCTCATGATCCGCGAATGTTCCGGTATCGTCTGCGTTTGCTTGCGCGATGAAGACTGCCAACGTTTGCAATTGCCGCAAATGGTCCCCACGAACACCAACACGCAAGGCACGGCATTCACGGTTTCCATCGAAGCCGCTGTCGGTTGCACGACGGGTGTGAGCGCCGCTGACCGCGTGGCCACGATCAAAGCCGCCGCCAACCCCAACGGCAAGCCCGAAGACCTCTTGCGTCCGGGCCACGTCTATCCGTTGCGTGCTCGTGCCGGTGGCGTTTTAGAACGTCGCGGTCACACCGAAGCCACGATCGACTTGATGCGTTTGGCCGGTCTCAACCCGTGCGGCGTTTTGTGCGAACTCATGAACGAAGACGGCACGATGAGCAAGTTACCCGAAGTCTGCACGTTTGCTGACAAACACGGTATGTGCGTGATTTCCGTTGACGATTTAGTCCAATACCGAATCGCGAAAAACGCCTAAAAAATAAGCGATTCAGCGTAGAAACTTCATAGGAAATTAGGGGGGTGATAATTATTTATCGCCCCTCTAATACAAACAACCTATGAAGTTTTTTTTATGCGGATTCATAATTTGGTGGTAGCTTATTTCTTAGGGAAAGAATCATTATGAAACGTCGTTCACTTTTATCCCTTTGCGTTTGTGCCATTGCTGCCGGTTCTTTGTTGACAGGTTGCGGCGGTGACGAAGCCAAGAAGGGTGTCTTGAAAATTGGTTGCTCTCCGGTTCCCCACGCAGACATTTTGAAGGTTGCCGCGCCGATCTTGGCTAAAGAAGGCGTTACGTTGCAAATCGTCGAA
>JAFNZB010000046.1 GCA_017383055.1 Burkholderiaceae bacterium
CATCGATAACGGTTCATTGAACACGTAAATGGCCATGAAGAACTGAATCGTTGGAGAGGAGTATTGCGTGATCCCTAAGATGGAATACGGAATGCGACGAGCACCGGACGCAAAGAGCAAAAGCGGTACGGCCGTGATGGGGCCGGCGGCCAAAAGCAACCAGTCAATCGATGCCGAATGATTCAAAAAGACCATTTCACCCGTAGTGGCCAAATACACCAAGTAGCCGAGTGCAAAGGGAAATAGCATAGCCGATTCGAGTGAAAAGCCTTCCAGCGAGCCCAACGGTGCTACCTTGCGAACGAGACCATAAAGGCCGAAAGAGACGGCCAACACCAAACTAATCAAAGGAAGGTTGCCGCGAGCGATCGTTAAAAAGAGAACGGCGGCAGCTGCAATGCCGACGCACACCCATTGTGTGGGGCGAAGCTTTTCACGTAAACAAACGGCACCCAATAGCACCGTGACCAACGGGTTGATGAAATAGCCAAAACTCGCATCGATTACCACACCGCTCAAAACGGCATAGATATACGTTCCCCAATTGACTGCGATCAAGACAGACGAGGCAGCAAAATACAAAAGGATCTTGGGAGCTAAAAAGAGTTGGCGGATCCAATGCCATCGACGCATGAAAAAGAGCACGATCACGGAAAAAACGAGTGACCATACGATTCGATGCGAAAGGATTTCCAGGGCGGAAACACAATCGAGCGCTTTGAAATAAAGCGGGAACATGGCCCACAAGAGGTAGGCCGATAACACGAAGACTAAGCCTCCGATCATCACAAAACTCCTAACGCACCAATTGCTCCGCCCGCAATCATGAGCCAAAGCATACGCACCTTGGTTTTCCAAACAAGGATCGTACTGACAAAGGTGACTAATGCGGTACCGATCGACAAGTCGGCGGAAATCAAAACGAAACCCGACGAGCATAGCAGAGCGATCGCGATGGGACTGAGACCTTTTTTATAGGCTAAAAGCCACGGATGATTTTGATAGCGTTGACCAAAACGCGACGCACACAAGGTCAACGTCAAATAGGGGATGGTCGTTCCCACGAAAGCGGCGACAACGCCCCAGGTGCCTGCAACCAGTCCACCGAGAATGACGACCAAAAGGTAATTAGGGCCCGGAGAGGCTTGGCCGACAGCGACAGCACTGGAAAATTCTCGATGAGATAGATAACCGTGCTCGAGCACTAAATAGCGCTGAAGATCAGCCAAGACCGTACTGTAGCCACCGATGCACAAGGCGCCTAATTGGGTGAATTTCAAAAAGAGCTCAAGGATGAAGTCCCAATCGGTCATATCATCCCCTTTTTCTTCATGGCGCGATGGGTCATGATGACCCAAGGCACGCCCACCAAAAGTAACACAGCCAAAAGGGGAACACGGAAAATGGCGATCGACACAAAGGTGATGCCGGCACCCAGCATCCACAATGGTCCGCCCAAGGGATGTTTGTGGTACGTTTCGGAAAGCGACAAGGCCGTACCGATCGACAAGCCGGCCACGGCAGCCAATACGCCCTTGAGGATTCCGACGATGACTTCATTGGCTAAAAAGTCACTCATGAAGTAACTCAACGTACAAACGCTCGTTAAGGGGACGATCGTAAAACCCAACAGTCCCATCAACGCGCCTTTGAGACCGAAATATCGGTCACCCGTCATGATGATGATCTTGCAGTTATTCGGGCCGGGGAGCGTTTGTACGAGCGTGAGCATCTCCACGTATTCTTCTTTCGTGTACCAACGCTTGTGATCAATGAGTGTTTGTTTTGTGACGGCTAACGCCCCGCCGAAAGCTTGCATGGCGACTAAAAAGAACGTCGTAAAGAGTTCCCAAGAGCTTTTTGGAGCGGGACGCGACTCAGCCATATCAAAGCACCTTCACCCCAAAGGGCTTCAAAAGACGGGCGGTCTCAAAGACTGGCAGCCCCATGATACCCGTGTAAGAGCCTTCGATTTTTTCGATGAAAAGACCGGCCAAGCCTTGGATGCCATAGCCACCCGCTTTGTCGTACGGTTCGGAGGTCGCGACATAAGCGGCGATTTCTTCGTCGGTGAGTGCCTTGAACCAAACGCGAGATACGCTCACATCGCTAACCAAGTGTTCGGGATCGACGCCGGCCACGACGGCCGTACGCACTTCATGGAAGGTCCCTGACATGGCTCGCAAAAACGCTTCGGCTTCGGCGGCATCTTTGGGTTTGCCAAGGATTTCACCCTTAACGATCACGGTGGTGTCGGCTGCCAAAACTGGACGAATTTCCAATCCTTCGTCAAGGATCTTCATCAAAACGGCACGTGCTTTATCGCAAGCCGTTCGCACAACATAGTCTTCAGGGGCTTCGCCAGGGTGCTGCTCTTCATCGCCTGCAAAATTCAAAAGCGTGTGGTCGTTCACAGCGAGCACATCGAATTCGATACCGAGACCGGCAAGGAGTTCCTTGCGGCGAGGGCTTTTACTGGCGAGATAGATCTTAGACACGATGATAGGGGTGGTTGGTCAAAATGGAGAAAGCGCGATAGATTTGTTCGGCTAACAACACGCGAGCCATGGCGTGCGGCAACGTCATGGACGACAAGCGCATCAATTGACGCGCGCTGGCTTTCAACTCGGGGTCTAAACCGTCAGCACCGCCGATCAAAAATGCGACGGATTCACCGTTATCGCGCCATTGACGGATTTTTTGCGAGAACTGTACCGTGGTCCAATCGTGGCCACGTTCATCCATCGCAACGACCAAAGCGCCTTGCGGGATAGCAGCGCGGATGCGTTCGGCTTCGACTTCCATGATTTTGGCCGTGGTTTGACCGGCGCGGGTCTCGGGTTTCACGGCTTTGACCGTGACGGACCAATCTTTCGGGAAGCGGCCTAAATAGTCTTTGATGGCTTCGTCAGCCCAATCCGGTTGACGAAGCCCGACAGCGACGATGGTGATCTTCATCGATTATTCTTCGTCGTCGACGATTTCAACGCGGTTCAAGCCGAGCTTCTTGGCATGTTCGGCGGCCTTGTCGGCAGCCATCTTCATGCGAACCTTCTTACCGCCCCAAATTTCTTCGAGGTTGTAGTACTCACGCATGGCCGGTTGCAAGATGTGAACGACGGCGGCGCCGCAGTCAACAAGGACCCATTCGCCGGAGTCCGTGCCTTCGACGCTCAACACGTCGCCACCGGCGGCCTTCACGTCTGCAGCGACGTTGTAGCCCAAAGCGCGCGTTTGGCGGTTGGAAGAACCGGAAGCGATGATGACGCGTTCAAATTCGCTCGTTAAGTGCTTCGTGTTGTAGACCACGATGTCTTGAGCCTTCACGTCTTCGAGTGCGTCAACGATGACGCGTTGCAATTTACGAATGTCCATTTAATAACCTTATTTTTGATAAAGCCCGAGCGTGGCAATGTATTCAAAAACGTCTCGGGGGAGTTTCCCTGCAAGTTTATCGAATCTCGCACCGTCTTTGGCAAGGATGTCTCGAATTTCTTGACTGCTCACAGCCATGGCGGGCATATCCAGAAACTGAACGTCGATTTTTTCTTGATTCAAATAGGCTTGAACTGCTTCTGAGCAACGAGCTCGCTCTCCGTTTCGAGTCACGATGACAAGGTGCGTCGCCTTTAATACCGCTTCCCACGCTTTCCACGTGTGGAAATTCGTCCATTGATCGCCTCCGATCAAAAAATAAATCTCCGCATCGGGGAAGCGATTTTGGAATTCACCGATTGTATCGATCGTGTAGGTGTCACCTTGACGATTGATTTCGCAGTTGTCGACCGTCATTCGGTCGTGATTGCCGATGATCAAACGAATCATGGCCGAGCGATGCTCACCCGATTCAATGGCTTGGCCTGCTTTTTGCCACGGTTTGCAAGGAATCCAAAAGAGGTGATCGAGCTCCAATTGTTCGAGCGCGCATTGAGCCAATTCAAGATGAGCCGTATGCACCGGATTGACTTGAAGCATATATATAATAAGGTGGAAAATTAAAAATCTTCAAATATGAAAAAAATAACGATTGCAATCGATGGTTTCTCATCGTGCGGCAAA
>JAFNZB010000047.1 GCA_017383055.1 Burkholderiaceae bacterium
AATTTGGCGCTCTTTCTCTGTCAAAGAATCGATATTGGCTTTGAACCACTCATCGGCCAGCGTCTCATCTTGCGGTCGATACGCCAACAAAAACGCATCAATGGAACGTTCGTCAGCACTGGTGACACGGCTGTATTCGCCATTACGGAAATAGTAGCGAAGCATATAGCCGTAAATGAAACGACCAAGCTCAGAACGATGCCCCGGCAGGTCTTCGTTCATCCAGGCATCAAACGCTAAAAATGAAGCAGCCTCGATGTCTCGAGGCTGAAAAGATCGAATCGTCATAAACGTATCAAATCGTCGTGCTACGGTCCAGTGCAAAATCGACCGGCCCCTTGGCATCGTCTTCGAACGTGGCCCATTCCCAAGCATTGGGGTCGTCAAGCAAGGTACGAAGAAGCTTGTTGTTTAATGCATGACCGGACTTGTGAGCGCTATACGCAGCCAACAAGGGATGGCCCAACACATACAAGTCACCCATCGCATCAAGGATCTTGTGCTTAACAAATTCGTCATCGCTACGAAGACCATCGGCATTGAGCACGCGGAATTCATCCATCACAATGGCGTTTTCAAGCGTACCGCCTTGAGCCAAACCGATCGAACGGAGCATTTCGACATCATTAACAAAGCCGAACGTACGAGCACGACTGACCGCACTCATATAGGTTTCCTTAGCCAAGTCAACTTCAACGAATTGAGCCGTGGCATCGATGGCCGGATGACCAAAATCAATGGAGAAAGCCAACTTGAAACCTTCATGCGGTTCCAATCGAGCCCACTTGTCACCCTCGCGTACTTCCACCGGACGCTTAACACGCACAAAGCGCTTCGGAGCGTCTTGTTCGAGGATACCGGCTGCTTGGATCAAGAACACGAAACTCGCACCGGAACCGTCCATGATGGGGATCTCAGGCGCATCCACGTCCACGTAACAGTTGTCAATACCAAACCCACTCAAAGCACTCATCAAGTGCTCGATGGTGGAAATCTTGACGTTGCCTTCATTCAAAGTCGTAGCCATGCGCGTATCGTTCACGCGCGTCGCTTCGGACTTCATAACAACGGGCGGATCCATGTCCACCCGTGAATAGACAAGGCCCGTATCGGGATTAGCCGGACGCAAAGTCAAACGAACCTTACGTCCGGAGTGCAAACCGATACCAACCGTCGTGACGACTTTTTTAAGCGTACGTTGCTTAAGCATGTCTCAATTACTTGTTATCGCGTCGGATCGACCACCAACCGCCCGTGCTGGGCCAATCGGTTTGAGAGGCGGCCGGTTCCGGCTTCTTTTCAATCGGAGCCGGTTGCGGTTGAGCAACGGGTTGCGGAGCCACGATCGTCGGTTGAGGACGAACTTCTTCACGAACCGGTTCAGCGACCGGAGCGGCCGGTTGTTGCACCGGAGCCACGGCAGGCTGTTGCATCGGTTGTTCAACGCGTTGCGTCATCGTCGGCATTTCCCACACAGGCGTCGTCGGCATCACCGGTTGCGGTTGAGCCGGTTGCTGTGCCGGTTGTGCGGGCTTAGCAGCCATCGGAGCATTGGACCAGATATTCATCGTGGACTTGGGCTCCGGCTTTTCAAGCGGCGGAACAGCCTTGTCTTGACCACCGTCCAAACCCGTAGCCACAACGGTCACGCGCATAGAATCACCCATGCTGTCATCGTAAGCGGAACCGTAAATGACTTGAGCACCCTTGGCTGTGAAGTTCGTGATGATATTCATCACAGTCTTCGTTTCCTTCATCTTCATGGACTCTTCGCTAGCGGTGATATAGACCAACACGCCACGAGCACCATTCAAAGTCACGCCTTCCAACAACGGGCAAGCCACAGCTTCTTCAGCTGCGATACGGGCACGATCCGGACCGCTAGCGATGGCAGAACCCATCATAGCCGTACCGCGTTCGCTCATGACCGTACGCAAGTCTTCAAAGTCAACACCGATCAAGCCCGGCGTTTGAATGATTTCCGTGATACCGGCACAAGCCTTAAAGAGCACATCGTCAGCAGCAGCGAAGCATTCGCTCATCGATGCATCTTCACCCAACTCTTCTTCAAGCTTGTCGTTCAAAATCACAATTTGAGAGTCGACGGCTTGCTTCAAACGAACCAAACCTTCTTCGGCGCGTTGCATACGCAATGCACCTTCAAAGAAGAACGGCTTCGTGACCACTGCAACCGTCAAAATACCCATTTCACGGGCGATTTGGGCAACCACCGGAGCGGCACCCGTACCGGTACCACCGCCCATACCAGCCGTGATAAACACCAAGTGAGCGCCTTGGAGCAACTCACGAATACGATCCTTGGATTCAAGCGCAGCCGCTTCACCGACTTCCGGACGGGCACCGGCACCCAAACCGGTCTTACCGATTTGGAGCGTTGCGTGTGCACGAGAACGAGCCAATGCCGTGTAATCGGTATTAATCGTAATAAATTGAATACCTTGGGCACCACGTTCAATCATGTGCTCAACAGCGTTACCGCCGCCACCGCCGACACCGACCACTTTGATCACGGTTTCGCGAGGCTCGTTATCGACCATTTCAAAAGACATTTTTCCGACACCTAAACTTATTAGATTCAATCCCTTAATTATGACGGAAAAAGTGGGCATTTGCCCACTTTTTCCTTGGAAAATTCTTGACTTTACTAGCGATTTTTCGTTGCGTTAATACTCGCCAACGAAAAACTCTTTAAAGAGCTGTTTCAGACGTGCTTGCCAAGTATCGACCGGAACCTTGGCATCATTAGACGTCGTCTCCCCTTCTTTAAATCGAAGTGCCGCATAAGTCACCAAACCCATCACAGCACTGCCGCTCGGCGAGGTCAAACCGACGCATGCATCACCATCGTAGCGAGAGCGACCTTGGCGAGTACTGAACGTGTAACGATAGGGTTCAGGAACCTGCTCAAAAATGCGATCAAAGCCTTGCAACAAGCTTCCGCCACCGGTCACGACGATACCGCCCGAGAGTAAATTACGCGGATAACCGTTTTCGATCGTAAACCACTTCGCTTGCAAAAGTGCTTTACAGACTTCTGCCACCATCCCACGCGCATGGCCTAATGCGACTTCAGAAAGTTCATAGAGCGAATACTTTTGTGTCGTCCCGTCATTGCGAGGCACCGGGATGAGTACCTCATCGAGCTCAGGCAACATTCGAAGATCGAGTCGACGCTTGAGCTTTTCAGCCTCTTCCATCGAGCAGTGCATATACCCTGCTAACTGCTCGGTGATGTGATCGCCACCGATCGGCAAAGTCTTCGTGTAACGAGGCGTGCCTCCCTTAAAGACAACGA
>JAFNZB010000048.1 GCA_017383055.1 Burkholderiaceae bacterium
CCGCTTTCGAACGTCGAACGAATAAGTCTCGCACTCGTCGCCCAGCTCGTCCGAAGACGGAAAAAGTTGAAAAGGCTGAAAAGGTCGAGAAAACGGAAAAAGCCGCTTCTGAAACCAAAGAAGCCACGAAGCCCGCTCGTCCGCCTCGCAAACCCCGTGCACCGAAGCCTGAAGTGACGCCAACCACGGTTGCAGAAGAAAAAGCCGTGACACAAGCTCCGGTCGCAGAGCCCGTTGAAGTCCCGGCAGAACCCAAAGTTGCTCCCGAAATCAAAGCCGAGGCTCCAGCCACAGAGTCCAAACCCAAGGCCAAGCCGCGTACTCGTCGTCCTCGTACGAATACCAACGGTGCCCCGCGCACGAGCGCGCCTCGCCGTCCGCGCAAACCGAAGGCTCAGCCGGCACTGACCTCGGCTCCCGTCGTCACCGACAAAGCCGAGTAAGGGTTTAGCCTATTTCTAGTCACTTTTGACTATATCCACGCCACCGAAACTCTCAGGATTCGGTGGCGTTTCTTTTTCCCTTCGGGTTTTAGGCATTTCACCTTATTGTCCTTCATTGACCACCCCCGTAATATGAGCAGAGTCTGTCGAATTGTTTTGGGTTCGACGAAAACTTTTGATTACTCATTTTGTGAAGGGAATGCATATGTTTGACAGTATGTTCTTCTACCTCTTCATCTGTGTGCTGTTCTTCGGCATCGGTGATTTCTTAGGTGTGGCCACAAAGGCAAAACTTTCTGCCGTGTTCGTGAGCTTGATGCTCTTCTTGGTCGCCTTTATGTGCGGTTGGATTCCGCCCGACATCATCAACAAAGCCGGCCTCGGTCAAGTCGCCAAGTGGGCTGCCGGTTTCGTCGTCTTCAGTATGGGTACGAGCATCAACCTTCGTCAATTGGCTGACGAATGGCGCACGGTCGTCACCGCCATCATCTCCATGGCTGTCTTGGGCGTCGGTTGCTTGGTCTTGGTCCCGGTCATCGGTTACAACGAAGTGATTGTGAGCGTGCCGATTTTGAACGGCGGTATCATCGCTACGCAAATCATGACGAGCGCCGCTATGGAACAAGGTCTTACGATGGCTGCCGCTTTGGGTACGATCGTTTACGCCGTGCAAAAGTTCTTCGGTACGCCGTTTGCTTCCTTCTTCGGTATGCGCGAAGCTCGTGCCATCTTGGAAGAATACCGTCGCACGGGTATTGACCCCAATGCCAACAAGGGCAAGGCTACGACGACGGAAGTCAAGCCGACTTTCTTTGAAACGCACAAGAAGTACTACGGTTCTTTCGTTTGCTTGGCTATCGCTGGTTTCTTCGCTTGGGTCTCCTTCGTGCTCGGCAAGATGACGGGCATCAGCTACTCCATCTGGGCATTGGTCCTCGGTGCTGTCGTCGGTTCCACGGGTTACCTCCCGCGTGACATTCTCAGTCACGGCAAGGTCAGCGGCTTTATGAACATGGCTGTGTTTGCCGCCATCATTCCGGCATTGGCTAAGATCCAAATCGGTGACTTGTTGAGCTTGAGCGTTTCCACGATCGCTATCTTCGTCGTGACGTTCGCTACGCTTTACATCTGCTTTGCTATCCTCCCGTTGTGGAAGATTCAAGGTTCTAAGAACGTTGCTTTGAGCGTTGCCGCCGGCCAATTGTTGGGCTTCCCGGCTACGTTCTTGATCGCTAACGAAGTGGCACAAGCTGCTGCTGAAAACGAACAAGAAAAGCAAGTGGTTCTTAACGCCATCATGTCGAAGTTCTTGGTTGCAGGTTTCGCTACGGTGACTTCCTTCTCCATCATCTTCGCCGGTATCTTTGAAAAGTTCTTGGTTGCCTAAGCAATCCAAACGCATTGAAAGGATTGGATTATGTTTAAGTTCGATGCTCAAGACTATCCGTACGCTTCCAAGCGTCACGTCGTCTATGCCAAAAACGGTATGGCTTGTGTGGGCAACCCCTCGGGTGCTAGCGCCGGTCTTCAAGTCCTTTTGAAGGGCGGTAACGCCATTGACGCGGCCGTGGCTGTGGCCGCCGCACAACCCGTTGTTGAACCGACCGGTAACGGTTTGGGTGCCGACTGCTTTGCTCTTATCTGGTACAAGGGCAAGCTCTACGGTATCAACGGTTCCGGTCCTGCTCCGATGGCAGCCTCCATCGCCGCATTGAAGGAACGTGGTTTTGAATCCATCCCGCCTTATGGCGTCGAACCGATCAACGTGCCGGGTGCCGTCGGCGGTTGGATGGCGATGCATGAACGCTTCGGCAAGTTGCCCTTGGAAGAAGTCATGGCACCGGCCATCGACTACGCTGAAAACGGTTATCCCGTCTCCCCGAACATGAGCCGTTTGTGGGAAGAAGCTTGGGGCATCTACAGCAAGTACAAGGATCGTCCGGAGTTCAAGCCCTGGTTTGATACGTTCTGCCCGAACGGTCACTACCTCCAACCGGGTGAAGTCTTCAAGTGCCCGGACATGGCCGAAACGTTGCGCGAAATCGCTCGCACGAAGGGTGAATCCTTCTACCGTGGCGAACTCGCTCAAAAGATCGACGCTTTCATGAAGGAACACAAGGGCTTCTTGAGCGCCGAAGACATGGCCAAGTACCAACCCGAATGGGTCGAACCGATCAAGACCGACTATCGCGGCTACGACGTTTGGGAAATTCCGCCCAACAGCCACGGCATCACGGTTTTGATGGCATTGAACATCTTGAAGGGTTTCGAATTCGGCGAACGTGATACGCTCGACACGATGCATAAGCAAATCGAAGCCATGAAGTTGGCCTTCATCGACACGATGGAATACGTGGCCGAACCTTCGAAGATGTTGGTGACGTCCGAACAGCTCTTGAGCCAAAAGTATGCTGACGATCGTCGCGAATTGATCAAGATGGACAGCGCTTTGACGCCGGAAGTGGGCGATCCGCGCTACAGCTCCACGGTCTACTTCGCCACGTGCGACGCCGAAGGCAACATGGTGAGCATGATTCAAAGTAACTTCCGTGGCTTCGGCTCCGGTATCGTGATCCCGGGTACGGGTATCTCTTTGAACGACCGCGCTCAAAACTTCCGCTTCGACGAAACGCACCCGAACGCTCTCGAAGGCGGCAAGCGTCCGTACCACACGATCATCCCGGCCTTTATCAGTAAGGGCGATCAACCGGTTTCGGCTTTGGGCATCATGGGCGGTTGGATGCAACCGCAAGCTCACTTGCAAGTCATCATGAACATGATCGACTTCGGCATGAACCCGCAACAAGCCTTGGATGCTCCGCGTTGGCAATGGATCGGTGGTAAGAAGGTGGAAGTCGAACAAGACACGCCGAACCATTTGATTCGTTTGTTGCAACGCATGGGTCACGACATCGTGGTTCAACCCGACCCGTATCATATGGGCCGTGGCCAAGTGATTTTTTTCTTGTTACCTCCGTGACCACGGAAATTGCGGGTTGGAGCAAACTCTCCCAACTTGTGACCCACCATATTCTCAGTTACATATACGGGAATAAACTTATTTCCGTTGTGGACAGCTATCGTCTGACCTACGAAGTCAGGCGAAATCATACTTGCTCGTGACCAAGTCTTAATGACTGTCTTCTTATTGCCC
>JAFNZB010000049.1 GCA_017383055.1 Burkholderiaceae bacterium
ATCGTGCGCCTGAGTGGTCCAGTTTGCCTGCGTATTTTGACGATCCCCATTACATCAAGGCGATTGCCGAACAAACCCAAGCGCATCGTCGTGAAAGTCGTCACTTGGTGATTAGTTTTCACGGTATCCCGAAAAAGTGCACCGATCGCGGTGATCCCTATGAAGCTCAATGCAATGCTACGGCTCGAGCCTTGGCCGAAGCGTTGGGTTTAAAGGATGGGGAATATTCCATCGCGTATCAATCGCGTTTCGGGACCGATCGTTGGTTGCAACCTTATTTGCCCGGTCATTTGCGTCAGTTGGCTAAAGTCGGTATCCGTCAAATCGACATCGTGTGCTTATCATTTGCTGCCGACTGTCTGGAGACGTTGGAAGAGATCGCACTCGAAGGTCGAGAGATTTTTGAAGCGGCGGGTGGCGAGCACTTCAACTACATTCCTTGTATCAACGACAGCGTCCGTGCAATCGATCTGTATGAAACGCAAATTCGTCGTTTCCTCGAGAAATAGACAAATGGATACAATAATCACGGCTAACTTCAAGGGATAGCCCCTATAATAAGTTGTAAAGTCAGAGAGTCGTTTTGACATCGACGAAACAATCAATGAGTTAGGATGGTAGATGTTTGGATTTTTTAAAAAGAAGATTACTCCTGAAGCGCTCAATGAAATGCGCGAAACCGTGTTAGCGATTTTCCGCCGAGAGCGTCACGGTGAAGGCTATTCGATCGAAGAGATCGAAGCGATGAAAAAGTATGTCAAGTTGGCCGAAAGCGCTGATATGTGGACGCGTTTTGATTTGCCCGAAGAGCGTCTTTTGCGAAAGACGATCGCATTGGTCTTAATTGCCCAAAACAAATAGTCCTCACGAAAAGCTTACGGAACTCTCAACGAAGCGATGTCATGGATTTCGATGGCATCGCTTCTTTTTTTACCAAAACTGTACGATTGTTCGTACAAAAGTCAGACGATCAAAAAAACTTTGCCTCTTAAGCAACTGTTTTTACACAGAAATTAAAAAAACTCTAGAAAAATCAAAGAAAATTTCGCTTTTGCTCTTGAATTCGAAAAAAGTGTCCCCATATAGAACTCATCATCAATTTTAGAATTCTCGGAGTCACTCATGAACGAGCAAACCGAAACGAAGCGTGAAGAAGATAAGGTCAACGAAGAAGTCGTTGAAGAAAGCGCACAAGCAGAAGCCGCTCAAGAACAAGAAGTCGTCGCAGAACCGACCGTTGAAGAGCAATTGGCAGCTGCACAAGCTCAAGTCGATACGCTTCAAGATTCCTATTTGCGTGCCATGGCTGAGATGGAAAATTCTCGCCGTCGTGCTGACGAAGCCATCGAACGTGCTCACAAGTTCGCGGTCGAAAAGTTCGCCAAGAACATGTTGCCTGTGATCGATAGCCTTGAAAAGGCCCTTGAAGTCGCCGGTGACGAAAAGTCTCCCATTATCGAAGGCGTGGAAGCAACGTACCGTCAATTGGTCAAGGCCATGGAATCGAGCGGTATGGTTGAAATCAACCCGGTCGGTGAAAAGTTCGATCCCACCAAGCATCAAGCCATCACGATGGTGCCTGCCATGGAAGGTCAAACGTCCGGTCACGTCGCTCAAGTGTTCCAACGCGGTTGGTTGATCAATGAGCGTGTGCTTCGTGCCGCTTTGGTGAGCGTTGTTCAATAAGACGGCAAAAAAGAATTCAAAAATTTTTACATTTCGTCTCTTGAAACCCGAAAAGTTGTCCCCATATGGGACTTAGAACGAAATGCGAAGCGAAAAAACGAACGCTTCGAAAACAGGTTTTTAAAAAGGAAACTACAAAAATGGCAAAGATTATCGGTATTGACTTGGGTACGACCAACTCTGCAGTGGCTGTGATGGACGGCGATCAAGTTCGCGTCATCGAAAACAGCGAAGGTGCACGTACGACCCCGTCCATCGTCGCATACATGGACAACGGTGAAGTGTTGGTCGGTGCAACGGCTAAGCGTCAAGCAGTGACGAACCCGAAGAACACGTTGTACGCAGTCAAGCGTTTGATTGGTCGTCGTTTTGATGACGCCGAAGTGCAAAAGGACATCGCTTTGATGCCGTTCTCCATCACGCGTGCCGACAACGGCGACGCTTGGGTGAGCGTTTTGGACGGTAAGAAGTTGGCTCCGCAACAAGTTTCCGCTGAAATCCTCCGCAAGATGAAGCAAACGGCTGAAGACTACCTCGGCGAAACGGTCACGGAAGCTGTGATCACGGTTCCGGCTTACTTCAACGACAGCCAACGTCAAGCCACGAAGGACGCAGGTCGCATCGCCGGTCTCGAAGTCAAGCGCATCATCAACGAACCGACGGCTGCCGCTTTGGCATTCGGTTTGGACAAGGCCGGTTCCGGTGATAAGAAGATCGCCGTGTACGACTTGGGTGGCGGTACGTTCGACATCTCCATCATCGACTTGGCCGACGTTGACGGCGACAAGCAATTCGAAGTGCTCTCCACGAACGGTGATACGTTCTTGGGCGGTGAAGACTTCGACCAACGCATCGTCGACTGGATGATCACGGAATTCAAGAAGGAAACGGGTGTTGACCTCTCCAAGGACATCATCGCTTTGCAACGCTTGAAGGATGCTGCTGAAAAGGCCAAGATCGAATTGTCCAGCCGTCAAGAAACGGAATTGAACCTCCCGTACATCACGGCTGACGCAACGGGTCCGAAGCACTTGAACCAAAAGTTGACGCGCGCTAAGTTCGAAAGCATGGTCGAAGACTTGGTCGCTCGTACGATCGAACCGTGCCGTAAGGCTTTGGCTGACGCCGGTTGCTCCGCTTCTGAAATCACGGACGTGATTTTGGTCGGTGGCCAATCCCGTATGCCGAAGGTCCAAGAAACGGTCCGTGCCTTCTTCGGTAAGGATCCGCGCAAGGACGTGAACCCGGACGAAGCTGTGGCCATGGGTGCTGCAATTCAAGGTTCCGTGTTGACGGGTGAACGTCACGACGTCTTGCTCTTGGACGTGACGCCGTTGACCTTGGGTATCGAAACGTTGGGTGGCGTGATGACGGCTATGATCAAGCGCAACACGACGATTCCGACCAAGCACTCTCAAGTGTTCTCCACGGCTGAAGACAACCAACCGGCTGTGACCATCAAGGTCTACCAAGGTGAACGCGAAATGGCTGCTTCCAACAAGCTCTTGGGCGAATTCAACTTGGAAGGCATCGCTCCGGCTCCGCGTGGTTTGCCGCAAATCGAAGTCTCCTTCGACATCGACGCTAACGGTATCCTCCACGTGACGGCTAAGGACAAGGCCACGGGTAAGGAAAACAACATCACGATCAAGGCCAGCTCCGGTTTGAGCGAAGATGAAATCCAACGCATGGTTGACGATGCTGAAGCTAATAAGGCTGAAGACCACAAGCGCTTCGAATTGGCTCAATCTCGCAATATCGCTGACGCTTCCATCCACCAAGTCCAAAAGACGTTGAAGGATTTGGGCGACAAGGTCGAAGCTGCTGACCGCTCGGCTTGCGAAGAAGGCATCAAGAAGGTTGAAGAAGCCATGAAGGGCGAAGACAAGGCTGCGATCGACGCCGCTGTCGAAAGCTTGATGGGCGCTGCTCAAAAGATCGGCGAAAAGTTGAACGCTCAAGCTCAACAAGCCCAACAAGCTCAACCGCAACAAGGCAAGGCCGCCGATGACGACGTCGTCGACGTGGATGCTAAGGAAAAGTAATCCGTTGATTGCTTGATAAGGGCTCGCAAAGGGAAGAGAAAATCTTCGAGCCCTTTTTCCAAAAATCGATGTAGGGTCACAAGAGGTAAAAGGTTCAAGTTCGGTGAGTAAATAAACTGGCTTGAGCCTTTTGCTTTGAACGAAAAGGATTTGTGAGACAACAATGAGCGATCGCGATTATTACGAGATTTTGGGTGTGGAAAAGTCGGCCTCTGCTGCCGACATCAAAAAGGCCTATCGACGTTTGGCCATGAAGTATCACCCGGACCGCAATGGTGGTGACAAGGAAGCGGAAGCCAAGTTTAAGGAAATCGGTGAAGCTTACGACGTCTTGGGTGACGAACAAAAGCGTGCAGCCTATGACCGTTTCGGTAAGGCCGGTGTGAATCCGGGCGCTGCAGGCGGTGCCGGCGGTTTCGGAGGCTTTGGCGGTTTCGGCCAAGGCGGTTTTTCCGACATGGGCGACTTAGGCGATATCTTCAGCGAATTCTTCGGTGGCGGTGCCGCTCGTCATCAAAGCGGTCCGCGTGCTATGAAGGGCACCGACCTTCGCTATGACATGGAGATCACGCTTGAACAAGCCGCTAAGGGTCACACGACGGAAATCCGTGTGCCGGTTTGGGAAAAGTGCGATACGTGTGACGGCACGGGTAGCCGTTCTAAGGCTAAGCCCGAAGTCTGTCCGCACTGCCGTGGTACGGGTACGATTCATGTGAAGCAAGGTTTCTTTGCCGTGCAACAAACGTGTCCGCACTGTAACGGTACGGGCCAAAAGATCAAGGATCCGTGCCCGGCTTGCGACGGTACGGGTCACAAGAAGGTCATGAAGACCCTCGAAGTGAAGATCCCGGCCGGTATCAACAACGGTCAACGTATCCGCTTGGCCGGTAAGGGCCAACCGGGTGTCAACGGCGGTCCGGCCGGTGATTTGTATGTTGAAATCAGTATCAAGCCCCATGACATCTTCCAACGTGACGGCGATGACTTGCACGTTGAATTACCGATCTCGTTTGTGACGGCTGCTTTGGGCGGTGACGTGGACGTGCCGGTTTTGGACGGTGAAACGCGTATTACGATTCCGGAAGGTACGCAAACGGGCAAGATCCTTCGCTTGCGTGGCAAGGGCATGAAGGGTTTGCGTTCCGGTTACATGGGCGATCTTTACATCCATGTGACGGTGGAAACGCCGATCAATTTGAGTGAAAAGCAAAAGAAGTTGCTTCGCGAATTTGACGAAACGGTACAAAAGCACGCCGAAAAGCATTCGCCCAAGCATCAAAGCTTCATGGATCGCATGAAGAATCTCTTTAGCTAAGGCATTCCGATCGAAGGCGGCTCATGGCGAGTCGCCTTTGGTTTAGCAAAAATTTTTAAGACAGAAAGGATTAATTCCCATGACTCAAGAACTTTTGATCGAAGACCTCGTTGAAGGTCAAGGTGAGCCGGTCGTTGCAACGGACCGTGTGACGGTGCACTACACGGGTTGGTTGACGGACGGTAAGAAGTTCGACTCTAGCCTCGATCGCAATCAACCGTTCGAATTCCAAGTGGGTGCCCGCATGGTGATCCGCGGTTGGGACGAAGGTTTGAAGGGCATGAAGGTGGGCGGTAAGCGTAAGCTCACGATCCCGGCACACATGGGTTACGGTGAACGTGGCGCCGGTGGCGTGATTCCTCCCAATGCGACCTTGGTTTTTGAAGTTGAACTTTTGGGTATCAAGAAGGTTCCGGCTCCGGGAGAATTGGAAATCGTTGACGTGGAAGTCGGTACGGGTGCTGAAGCTCAAAACGGCAAGACCGTTTGTGTTCACTACACGGGCGCTTTGGAAGACGGTACGGTTTTTGATTCTAGCTACGGTCGTGGTGAACCGATCGAATTCCCGTTGGGTGCCGGTATGGTTATCCAAGGTTGGGAAAAGGGTTTGCTCGGCATGAAGGTGGGCGGCAAGCGTACGCTCACGATTCCGTACAACATGGGTTACGGTGCCCACGGTTATCCGGGTGCCATCCCCCCGTACGCCACGTTGAAGTTCGATGTGGAATTGGTTGACGTCAAATAATCGCTCAACCGACCAACAAAAACGGCAGTTCAATGATGAACTGCCGTTTTTACATGGGTGTTATAAATTAATTTTCCGAGCCCTTGATCTTGACATAACGGTCATAGAGTCGCCAAGCCAAGTAGCCGCAGAAGGCGCCAATCACAGCCCCGGCGATCACGTCGCTCGGGAAGTGAACGAAAAGATAAAGACGGGTAAAGCCCAGCAAAGCGGCGGCAGCTAGAGCCAATGCCCCCCATTTCTTATTGCAGCAGAAAATCGCAAAAGCGACGGCAAAAGAGGATGCCGTGTGACCCGACGGAAAAGACGGATCGGTGTAGCAAGCTTCAATGATTGGCGATTGCAGCGTTTCGATCGCGCAGGGACGAACACGGTCGATCAACGGCTTTAACGTAAAAGTGACGATGCCTACTTCAAATAAAAGCGAAAGCAGACTGACCTTGCCCATAAAGCGCGTGGCGGGGAAAGCAATCAGGCCGATTGCCAAAAAGACCCAAATCAAACCACTATCACCCAAGGTGGTGTAGTACATCATCAAGTCATCGAGCCAAGGCGTACGAATCGATTGGATGGCGTAAAGGATGTCGAATTCCATGATCAGATTTCTTTTTCGTATTCGATTTCGTCTTCGTCGTCAAAGCTGACAAACACCGTCTCAGCAGGCAGCTCGACATCATAAAGTCGAGACTTGCCTTTCACGGCAATGGGTTCGGCGATCGGTTCGGCATCATCAAAGACCCAAGCGTAAAGCGGGGCTTGAGCTTCTTCAAATTCGGTCGGATCCATCCAGGATTCTTCCAAGTCATCTTCGGTCAACTCTCGAATATCGACCAAGGTTACTTTGCCTAAGACGGCACCGTTCACAAAGAATTCGTCTTGTTCGAAGACCAAATCGGTTTCTTCTTCGATCACATCCAAAACGGCTTTTTCCAAAGACTTATCGCTACGAGCTTTCGAACAAATCAAGAGCTCACCGCGGTAGTCGGTCGTCCACGTCTTGGCTTCGATTGTTTTGAAGCCCGAGACGACCAATTGGGCCCAAGGGTTTTGAAGACTGATGGCTTTCATTTGGAAAACTTTCAAAAAAAGTTAAAAACGCTTTTCGCCGGCAGCTCCAGGAGCGGGTAACGGCGGCAAGGGGCGCTTATACGCTTGCGTACCCCAAAGCGGCACGGTCGAGAGCGAGTGGTGGAAGCTACCCGAGGTTTCTTTGGTCGTATAAGAGACATAAAGAAGCGTTTGGGTTTCTTGGTCGAAGATACGACGGATCTTCATGTTCTTAAAGAAGATGCTCTTAGAGCGATGAAACACCACTTCGCCGGATTTAGATTTGTCGATCGCTTCAATCATGGCGGGCGTAATCGGGCCCGTTTGCTGACAGGACACGGAATTGTTCGATGGATCACTTAAGGACAAATTGGCCTCGATGCTCGCAACGTGGCACGTCACGCCCGTGACCACCGGGTCGACAAAGTGATTAATCTTGATGTCTTTGAGCGTGAATACGCCCAATGAAACGTCACCCACGTCACTGTCGCTGCAGCCGGCAAGCGCCAACGTGCCAAGGGCGGCGAGTGCGAAAAGTCGGGTACGAGTCGTCATCATAAAAATCCGTTTCAAAAATCAATCGGCTAAAGCCTGAATTGTACTGAAGGCAAAGGGCGATCTTCTCGAGAATCGCCCTAAAAAATGTATCAATCTTTTGCCGAGATTACGACTTAGTGATAGTAAGTCGCGACAAACCCGTCATTTTAATGGCGGGAAGGATAGCAAAAAAACTTCAAAAATGTTAGCATTGGCTCATTATGAGAGCTAGTGCAAATACTTTTATTGTTGAACTTCCTTTGGTTACGGGTGACGAAGAACGCAGAATTTTATCGAAGGCGTTCTCGTTTGCTCGTATGCTCTATAACGCTACGCTCTCTCAGGCTTTCGGTCGTCTTCAACGCATGCGTGAAGATGCTCGTTGGCGAGAAGCTCGCGAGATGCACAAAGGGTCTGAACGAAATCAGATCTTTCGAAAACTCCACCACGAATACGATTTGACCGAGAACGGATTGCGTACGTTGGCTAACCGTCATCGTGTCGCTTCCGGTCGGAATTGTCTTGGCGCTCATGAAGCTCAAAATATCGGTAAAACCGTCTATCGTGCACTTGAACGCTACCTTTTCAAAAAGGGTGGGAAACCTCGTTTCAAATCGTATCGTCGAGGACTTCATTCGATAGCCGGTACCGATAATCGAGAGCTGATGTGGAAAGCCGACAAACGAATCTTTGTTTGGCGCAAGCACGTCTATCAAGTCAAGATTCCATCGACACCTTACTACGCGGAAGCATTGAATCACCGAGTCAAGTATTGCACGGTGGTCCATCGTACGATTAAAAGTCAGGTTCGGTGGTATTTGCAATTGGCGATGGACGGACTGCCTCCGGTTCGTCATGTGTATGCGCCAAAATGTGAAGTCATCGGTATCGATCCTGGACCTTCGAAAATTGCGTACTTTTCAGAACGCGAGGTCGGACTCTTGGAAGTTGCCATGGGTGTCAAGAATTACGATCAGTCGATTCGGACGTTGCTTCGCAAAATGGACCGTTCAAAAAGAGCAACGAATCCTCAGAACTTTAACGATGACGGCACTTGTAAGAAAGGCACGAAACATTGGAAGTTTTCGAATAATTATCTGAAACTCAAAAGTGAGCTTCAGGAGATTTATCGATGTATGGCTCAAACACGAAAGCGTGATCATGGCACTTTAGCCAATTACCTTTTTCAATTGGGCGGTACGATCAAGATCGAAAAGAATAGTTACCGTAGTTTCCAACGCAACTTTGGGAAATCGACTCAGCGACACGGTATGGGCGAGTTCGTAGCGACAATCAAACGTAAGGCTGTAAGTGCTGACTTGGTAGTTGAAGAACTCGATGCGTATAACTTGAAGATGAGTCAGTACGATCCAATGACAGATACGTACACGAAGAAGCCGTTGAAACAACGTTGGCATCGTTTGGGAGAGACGAACACGATCGTACAAAGAGATGTGTTCTCTGCATTCTTAGCGTGCCATGTAACGGATAAAGGACATGACCGAGAGCAACTTTTAACTAAGTGGCGGGCTTGAATCCCGTGGAAGAAGCCCTGGGCTACCAGACTTTGATCCGGGACTACGGTCTGACCCAGGAGGAAGCCGCATCCCGGGTAGGAAAATCCCGCCCCGCTGTGGCAAACTCCCTGAGATTGCTCCAGCTGCCGGGAGAAATCCTGGAAATGATCCGCAGCGGAAAGCTCACCGCCGGCCATGCCCGGGCGGTGCTGAGCATTAAATCCGAGCGCAAGCAGCTGGAAGCTGCCCAGAAGATCGCTGCGCTGGGCCTTTCCGTCCGGCAGGCGGAACTGCTGTGCAAGAATATGAGCAAGGAGCAGCCCAAGCAGGAGACGCCGGTGACTCTGGCGGTGGATTACGTTGCTGAGTGCGAAAAATCCCTGAGCAAGCACCTGGGCCGTGGCGTCAAGATCGTCAACGGCAAGCGCAAGGGCCGCTTTGAACTGGAATTCTACGGCCAGGAGGATCTGCAGAATCTCCTGGATGCCCTGATGAAACTGCAGAAGTAAACGTATAAATCTTCGAAATTCAAGGAGAGGTAATAAACATGTTAGACATTCGTAAGATCAAGGAAAATCCCGACGCAGTCAAGGCCGGTCTGAAGGCCAAGGAAGTGGACTGCGACGCAATCGTTGAC
>JAFNZB010000006.1 GCA_017383055.1 Burkholderiaceae bacterium
CGTGCGGACACGGACAACAAACCGTCAGCGTCCACGGCAAACGTCACGCGGATACGGGCGGCACCGGCCACCAAAGCGGGCAAACCTCGAAGCTCGAATCGAGCCAAGCTTCGGCATGCGTCCACGATCTCACGTTCACCTTGAACGACGTGGATCGCCATGGCCGTCTGACCGTCCTTGAACGTCGTGAATTCTTGAGCCATCGCCACCGGAATGGCCGTGTTTCGCGGAATGACCTTTTCAACCAAGCCGCCCATGGTTTCAAGACCCAAAGACAACGGGGTCACGTCCAAAAGCAACCAATCGTCACCGCCCGAGTTACCGGCCAACAAGTTGGCTTGCTTGGCAGCACCCACGGCCACCACTTCATCGGGATTGATATTGTCGAGCGGATCAAAGCCCAAATAATCCTTCACGGCTTCACGAACGACAGGCATACGGGTGGAGCCGCCCACCAACACCAAACCTTGAATCTCGGATTGCTCAAGCTTGGCGTCCTTCATCACAAAGCGCAACGTATTGATCGTCTTTTCGACCAAAGTGGCCGTCAAAGCCTTAAACGTGTCTCGGGTGAGCGTCACATGGATCACGATACCGCCCGAGAGCGTCAAGTCGATATCGGTCGATTCGGCTTGCGTCAATGCTTCCTTCGCACTACGAGCGGCGACCAAAAGGCTTCGCTTATCTTCAGGGCTCAAATCTGCGGCCAATGCGGCCTCTTCCTTCACCCAATCAACGATTCGGTGATCGAAGTCGTCACCGCCCAAAGCGGAGTCACCGCCCGTGGCCAACACTTCGAAGACCCCCTTCGTCAAACGAAGCACCGACACGTCAAACGTACCGCCGCCCAAGTCGTAGATGACATAAAGGCCTTCGGCGCCTTCGTCCAAACCGTAAGCCAATGCAGCGGCCGTCGGTTCATTCAAAAGACGCAACACATTGAGACCGGCCAAACGAGCGGCATCCTTCGTGGCTTGACGTTGTGCGTCATCGAAGTATGCGGGCACCGTGATCACAGCCCCCACCAAGTCACCGCCCAATGTCGATTCGGCACGATCTTTCAATACCTTCAAAATCTCAGCAGACACTTCCACCGGGCTCTTTTCACCGGCCACGGTTTGGATACGAAGCATCCCCGCTTCTTGACCAAAAGCGTAAGAGAGATTTTCGATGTCGTGCAAATCACCGGCGGCACGACCCATGAAACGCTTCACGCTGGCAATCGTATTGGCAGCATCGGCACTTTGTGCGGCTTGAGCCGTGTGGCCCACTTCAACCGTACCGTCAGCCAAATAGCGAACGATGGACGGCAAGATCTTACGACCCGATTCATCGGGTAAGACTTGAGTGTCGGCACTACGGACCGTGGCGACCAACGAGTTGGTGGTGCCCAAGTCGATACCGACGGCTAAGCGGTGCTCGTGCGGAGCGGCAGACATGCCGGGTTCGGCAATTTGCATTAAAGCCATGATCGATCCTAAATCTGAATTTGTTGCAAGAGCTTTTCTACGAACATAAGTTCGCGCGTCAATTCAAGAGCGAGTGCATCATCACCCTTTTCATCGAAAGCCGCTTGCATTTGAACCAAAAGCGTCTTTCGTTCGTTGGTGACCTCTTCACGAAGGTCGTACATGCGAACGGTGTCGGCCGTTGCCAAAGCGGCTTCGAGCATTTCATGCCAATCCATTTGCTTCATCAACACAGCCGGCGGCATCGGACGACGTTCATGCACGTTCATACCCTTTAAAGAGCAAAGGTACTGAGCACGCGAAAGATCGTTCTTGATCGTTTGATACGCTTCGTTGATACGAACGCTCACTTGTTCGGCCACGCGCTTTTCCACGAGCGGAGCGTTCACGAAACGGTCCGGGTGAAAGCGTGCCATCAAGGTTTGATAAGCGTTTTCTAAAGACAAAGAATCAACCGCAAAGGTTTGCGGTTGATTCAACATTTCAAAATAATTTTTAAGTGCCATGGATCACTCAAACCGTGAAGGACTCACCGCAACCGCAGGAGCTCTTCTCATTGGGATTGCGGTACTTGAAACCTTCGTTGAGGCCTTCGCGAACATAGTCCAATTCCGTGCCGTCAATGTACGGCAAGCTCTTGGCGTCCACGATCACCTTCACACCGAAAGATTCCCACACTTGGTCGTCGGCTTCGATCACATCGGCAAATTCGAGCTTATAAGCCATGCCGGAGCAACCGGACGTCTTCACGCCTAAGCGAAGGCCGATACCCTTGCCGCGCTTCGTTAAATAAGCTTGAACGTGCTTGGCTGCTTTTTCAGTCAACGTAACGGCCATGATTACTTTCCTTGCTTTTGACGATAGTCTTCAATAGCTGCCTTGATGGCGTCTTCAGCCAAGATCGAACAGTGGATCTTCACCGGGGGCAAAGCCAATTCTTCAGCGATTTCTTCGTTGGAGAGCTTCATGGCGTCATCCAAAGACTTGCCCTTGACCCATTCGGTCACCAAAGAGCTCGAAGCGATGGCAGAGCCGCAACCGTAGGTCTTGAATTTAGCATCTTCGATGATGCCGGCTTCGCTCACTTTGATTTGCAAGCGCATCACGTCGCCGCAAGCCGGTGCACCGACCATACCGGTACCGACGTCCTTGGCTTCCTTATCCAAAGAACCGACGTTACGCGGATTTTCATAATGATCCATCAACTTTTCACTGTAAGCCATTTCTTTTTCCTTTCTTATCCATGTCCCACTGCGATTAGTGAGCGGACCATTTCACTTGATTGATATCGATGCCTTCTTGGTACATTTCCCACAAAGGCGACATTTCACGAAGCTTTGCAACCTTTTCCTTCAAAAGCGCCACAACGAAATCGATTTCTTCTTCCGTCGTAAAGCGACCCAACGTGAAGCGAATGGAGCTGTGAGCCAATTCGTCGTCACGACCCAAAGCGCGCAACACGAAAGAGGGTTCGAGGCTGGCGGACGTGCAAGCGGAACCGGACGAGCAAGCCACATCCTTCAATGCCAACATCAAGCTTTCACCTTCAACGAAAGCAAAGCTCACGTTCAAGTTCATGGACACGCGTTGATCCCAGTCACCGTTCAAGTACACGCACGGGATTTCTTGGATACCGGCCCAAAGCTTGTCACGCAACATCTTGATGCGAGCGTTTTCTTCGTCCATTTCCAAACGAGCCAAACGATAAGCTTCACCCATACCGACGATTTGGTGCGTGGCGAGCGTACCGGAACGCATACCGCGTTCATGACCGCCACCGTGGATCAAAGCTTCAAGACGAACGCGCGGCTTGCGACGAACGTACAAAGCGCCGATACCCTTCGGACCGTAGACCTTGTGAGCGGACAAGCTCATCAAATCGATCGGGTCGTTCTTCATGTCAAAGTGCAACTTGCCGATGGCTTGCGTGGCATCAACGTGGAAGTACACGCCGTGCTTGCGGCACATTTGACCGATTGCGCGGATGTCTTGGATCACGCCGATTTCATTGTTAACGGCCATCACGCTCACGAGGATCGTGTCGGGGCGGATAGCGGCTTCCAAAGCTTGCAAATCCAACAAACCGTTTTCCATCACGTCCATGTACGTCACTTCGAAACCTTCCGTTTCCAAATGACGCATGCTGTCCAAAACGGCCTTGTGTTCGGTCTTCACCGTGATCAAGTGCTTGCCCTTGGCCTTGTGGAATCGAGCAATGCCCTTGATGGCCAAGTTGTCGGCTTCGGTTGCACCCGACGTCCACACGATTTCACGCGGATCGGCACCAATCATCTTGGCAACTTCACTGCGAGCCTCGTCTACGGCTGCCGTCGCATCCCAACCGTAAGCGTGGGAATTGCTAGCCGGATTACCGAAACGTTCGTAGAGATACGGGATCATCTTATCGACAACGCGCGGATCGACCGGAGTCGTGGCACCATAATCCAAATAGACGGGCTTTTTCATCATTTTTTCCTTGCTTTCAAACAAGCGTTCGATATCAAAAAATCGCTTGTTTTTCCTCAATATTTCTCGATAGGGAATGACCCTAAAATTCGAGTCGACAAGAGATATTACTCACAACAAATATCAAACGCAAGAAAGGTTGTTTCTTGTTATTGAGAGTAACTCTCATATTCATTCTATGTCACTATTATATAAGGACTTTTACACCAATTTAAAACTTCGATAGAAAAAACAAAAGCCTGTAATAGATACAGGCTTATGCATGAAGTGATTACAGGGTTTTAACCTTGCAAATCGTCGTGTTTTTTGATGTGTTCGAGAAGCCCGCGGCTCGCATCTTCACAAAGCGCGATCACCGCCTTGAACCCTTCGGGACCACCGTAGTATGGGTCGGGCACATAGCGCACATGCGGATCTGAACCATAGCTCATGAAATACTGCGCTTTGTGTTCATAGCCATCAGGCGCTCGACGCGTCGCAGCTCGCATATTGATATCGTCCATGACGAGCACATAGTCATAGTGAGAATAATCGCGACGCGTGATTTGTCGAGCCACATGAGGGGTCAAATCGTAACCGCAACGGGCAGCTTCGCGGATGCTGCGATCGTCTGCGGATTCGCCGACGTGATAATTTTCCGTCCCACAAGAATCGATCTCAAAACGATCGGCCAATCCGGCTTTTTCGACGGTTGCACGAAAGACGGCTTCGGCCGTGGGCGAACGGCAGATATTACCCATGCATACAAACAACACTTTGACCATGTTTCTTCCTTTCTGATTAATTTTCTATATCTTAAGGCAAGTCGCTGAAAGCATTGTGAAAAATTTGCCATTGGTTGCAAATTCGTCATTCGGTATTAGGGTTGTCATTTATCCAAAAGATTCGAAAAATCGAGCCTTTTTCCTATTTTTTCCATAAAATGAAAGACCGCCTATCTATTTTGAGATTTCAATGGAAACCATTTATCAACCCGCCCTGAACCCCGAGAAAAAACCGATCACGTTGATTTGGTTGCACGGTCTCGGTGTGGACGGTTCAGACTTCAAGCATTTCCAACAAGAGTTGGCTCAATTCGGTCACATCGACAACGTCAATGTGGTGTTGCCGAGCGCCAAGGTGCGTGAAGTCTCCACGATGAAGTTGTCGATGCCGGCTTGGTACGACCTCTACTCCGACAACTTTATGGAGAAATCCGAAGAAGACATCGCCGGTATGAACGAAGCCCGTGACTTTGTGCAAACCGTCATCGACGAAGAACGCGCAAAGAATCCCGACACGCCGATCGTATTGGGCGGCTTCTCCCAAGGTGCAGCCGTCGCCCTTTTGACGGGTTTGTCTCAAACGTTGCCGCTTTTGGGTATCGTGGCTTTCTCGGGTTATGTCCCCGATCATCCGCGTTTCATCGAGATTTCCGACATCGCCAAGTCGATTCCGATTTTCATGTCTCACGGTTCCATCGACTCGGTCATCCCGATGCACAAGGCCGAAGAAGGTGTTTTGACGCTCAACAAGGCTCAAGCCAATGTCGAATTCCACCAATACGCCATGATGCATGAATTGTGCCCGGACGAAATCGCCGATTTAGCAGACTTCTTGCAAGTGCATTGGCAGAACTGGCAAGACGCACAAGCTGAAAAAGAAAACGCTTAATCGCTTCCGCGACACAAATTTTGACAAAGCGCAACTTCTCATTAGAAGCTGCGCTTTTTTCTTATCGAATATAGGGTTTTATCAGGGATGATTTTTTAAAAATGAGCCTATCATTGATGATTAATCAATGTGTTTGATAGGTGATGATTGTGTATTGGAAAGGCCTGGTTTGGATCTTGACGGTGGCATGCGTTTTGATGAGCGCAAGCTACACCATGTTGATCCCCTTCTTGCCGATGTACTTAATCGACGAATTGGGTGTACACGCCAACGAAGTCAACATGTGGTCTGGCGTGATCTTCTCTGCTAGCTTCTTAGTGAGTGCCATCATGGCCCCGATCTGGGGCGCCATTGCCGATAAGAAAAGTCATAAATTGATGGCTCTTCGTGCAGCCACGTTCTTAGCCATCTCTTACGGTTGGGGTGCCATCGTCTCGTCACCGTGGGAACTTTTATGGATGCGTTGCTTCCAAGGTTTCTCTGCCGGTCTTTGGCCTGCTTGTTTGGCTATTATGACCGCATCGGCTCCGCGTGACAAAATGGGTTGGTGCTTGGGCATCATGCAGGGCGGCATGACCGCCGGGGGTGTTTTAGGGCCGTTCTTGGGTGGCGTTTTGGCTGAAGGTTTCGGCATGCGCACGTCCTTCTGGATCGGTGCCGTGGGCTTAGCCATCATCGCCGTACTCATCGCTGTTTACGTCAAAGACACCGATGAGCAAAAAGCGGCTCGTGCCAAGGGCGGTGATAAGAAAAAGACGGGCGGCGCCATGGAACTTTTACGCATCCCCGTCATTCAACGCATGCTTTTTGCAGCGGGCGTCGTTCAGTTGGCCATCATGATCGTTCAACCGATCTTGCCTCTGTACATCGCCGAACTCCAAGGCTCGATGGATAACATCGTTATGGTCTCGGGTATCGTCTTCTCGGTCGTTGGGATCTCGGGCGTCATCGCCTCTCCGATTTGGGGTCGAGTGGGCGGCAACGTCGGTTATCGTCCAGCCCTTTATGCCGCACTTTTTGGTGTCGGTGTCTTCGGTGTCATCCAAGCGCTTCCGGAATCCATCACGCTCTTTGTAGTGTGGCGTTTTATCGGCGGTTTGTTCGCTGCCGGTATCTTCCCCGCAATCAACGCCTTGTTGGCAGAAAACACCGAACCCAATCAACGCGGTCGCGTGTTTGGCCTCTCCTACTCGGCTCAACAAGTCGGTTCCGTCATCGGTCCGATCTTGGGCGGTGGTTTAGCAACGTTTGCTTCCAACCAAATGGTGGTGATGAGCCACGGTATCGTGTTGTTACTTTTGGTCCTCATGCTCTATCTCAAGCGACCGAAACAACCTACACAAGCCAGTGGCGGCGAACTCGATGAAGCTCAACGCTAAAGCAACAAAGATCTCGGTATCAGAAATACCGAGATTTTTGTTTGTGCAC
>JAFNZB010000050.1 GCA_017383055.1 Burkholderiaceae bacterium
ACGGTCGATCGACCTTATAGAGCACTTCTACGTCATCGGTGAGCGACTTGAATCCATGACCGAAACCTGCCGGAATAAAGAGCATCAAGGCATTGGCTTCGCTCAATTCAACGCCTTCCCATTGACCGAACGTCGGTGAATCGGCTCGCAAATCAACCACCACATCCCACATGCGTCCACGTGTACAGCGAACGAGCTTGGTTTGTGCAAACGGAGCCTTTTGCAGATGGATCCCGCGCACAACCGTCTTACCAATCGAGCGAGAGTGATTGTCTTGCACGAATTCGGTCGTGATGCCTAATGACTCAAACGCCGCCTTCGAATAACTTTCAAAGAAAAAGCCACGAGCGTCGCGCCAAATCTTGGGCTCGATCACCAACACGGAATCAAACAACGTTTTAACGACTTTCATCAACGCAACTCTTTCTTCAAATTCATCGGCAATAACAACACTAAACCGATCACAAAATACATCCCCGTGACCAACATGGCAAAACGATGGTCATTATCACTCACCCACGTCATCACGCCATAGGTCATAGGACCCACGATATTGGATACCCAAAGCGCCATATTCCAAAACGAATAAAAGGCTGCACTTTTATCTTTTGGTGCCAACACGCCCACCAAAGCTCGTCCCGCGGATTGACACGATCCCATGGCGATGCCGGCCAAATTCGCAGCCAGCCAAAACATGGCTTTGGTTTCTGATACATAGGCTACGCCAATCATCGCAATCCAAATCAAAAGCGTCACGATCAACGCCATCTTGTGACCGATGCGGTCTTCGACGTAACCGAACACAAATGCACCGATCGCTGCCGTAATGTTGACGATCAACACCATGAAAATGATCTCATCGGCACCAAAGCCCATAGCCTGCTCGGCATAAATGGCCGAGAGTGTGACCACCACGGCGATTCCCGCTTGAAACATCAAACCACTGGCGACCAACCATGCGAAATTACGGTGTTGAGGCAAAGATTTTAAGGTTTCACCTAAAGAAGCGACACTTTGACGAGCCAAATCCAAGAAACGAGCTTCAGTTTGCGGATGTGCACGCTCTTGGAGGTAAAAAATCAATGGAAGCGTAGCAATCAAAAAGACAACCGCCGTCACAAGCATCGTGTAAGGCACATAGTCTGAAGCGGATGCGCCCTTGGCTTGCATCGTGAGCACAATCAAAAGGCTGATTCCCAGCGTTAAAAGGCCACCACAGTAACCAAGACTCCAGCCCCAACCTGAGACCTTCCCAAGCGCGTCAGAACGCGCCAATTCAGGTAAAAATGCCGAATTGATGGTCTCGCCCACGTTGTAGGCAAAGTTACTCACAATCACCATCAAAATGGCCCATGCGATCGTGCCTTCGCCCGTCCAATAAAGTCCGACCGTTCCTCCGACACAAAGTAACGTCATCAAAACGACCCACCACTTTTTGTTGGCTTTTAAGTCGGCAGCCGCCCCAATGAAAGGCATCAAAACGATGGCTAAAACGTTACTGACTGCAATCGTTACGGTCCAAAGCAGCGTCCCCCAATCGGCACCGTTACAGATGACTCCAACGAAGTATGCATTGAATACGGCCGTCAAAACGACCGTGGTGTAACCGGAATTGGCAAAATCAAAGGCAGCCCAAGAAACGATTTCTTTGGACGAAACGCCATCATTGAGGTGTTCGGAAGAAAAAAGGGCCATGTCGGTCAAACGTGAGCTAACGTGCGAATGTGCGCCATGACGCTACGAGCCAAAGAACGAGGATTGTAGCCCCCTTCCAAGACACTCACGATACGGCCGTCACAGACTTCTTGAGCGACGCTCACGATCAAACGCGTGATGCTTGCGTAATCGATTTCGGAGAAATCCAAATCGGCCATCACTTCATCGGTATGGGCATCAAAGCCTGCAGCCACAAAAATTAAATCGGGTTTGAATTCCCGAATGGCCGGAATCCACTTCTCACGGATCACCTGACAGGCTCGCTCACCCGTATCGCCCGCTTGTAAGGGATCGTTGTGCGCATTCGATGCGGTGGAATCTTTGCCCACATGCGGGAAGATTCCCTCTTGGAAAAGCGAGAAAAGTTGGATGTTGGAGCGGTTTTTGAGAATGTCTTCAGTGCCGTCGCCGTGGTGTGCATCAAAGTCCACAATTGCGATGCGGGCGACCTTCAATACATCCAAGGCATAAAGTGCTGCGATGGCGATGTTATTGAAAATGCAAAAACCCGAGCCGCCATGACGACCGGCGTGATGCCCCGGCGGGCGAACGCAACAGAAAGCATTGCCCAATTGTTTGGACAAGACTCGTTTGGTGGCATCAATCACGCAACCGGCACTCGACAAAGCCGCTTCCAAAGAATGGTGACTTAAGATCGTATCGGCACAGATTTGGGCCGTTTCCCCCAACTTTTTAGGGATCACGTCCTTGATGCGTTGAAGATAATCAGCATCGTGTGCGCGCAAAATGTCCGCCTCACTGGCTTGGTAGGTGTCTTCAATGCGCTCAAACGCATAACCAAGCCCCGAAGCCATCAATTGCTCTTCAACCGCACTCGTACGAACGGGTGACTCCGGCGAGTCTTTCCCCGTCAAGTGCTTGGAGCAAAACGTGTGAGTGATAAAACCGGTCGGCACGACATACGATCCTAGAAAAATATCTTCTAATTTTACGCCCTAAAACGACGAAAGCACTCCGACCGGAGTGCTTATCGTCAAAGAATAAAGCTTTAGCGACGCAAATCTTGAAGCGCCTGCGGCAAGAGCGGCATCGTCCACTCAATCGCCATATCGGCCATCGGAATCATGACCGATTGGCGCCACAGTGACGTTTGCGGCGCACTCGTCATACCGGCCAAGAACACAACGGCACACACAAAAACCACTCCACGCAAGAAGCCAAAGACGCTTCCCAACACTCGGTCCTCGGCGCTGATGTGCGCGGCTTCCAACATCTTTCGCAAAAGGATCCCTAAAAGACCGATAGCAAAAACGCAGCACACGGCAATGATGACAGCCGCCAAAATCGTGCGAATGGAGGGGCCTAAACTGTCAAGCGGAATCTTCTCAGCCAATTCGGGCGACCACTTGAGCGCAAAGACGATACCGATCACCCAACCGACGATAGAAAGGATCTCGCGAATCACACCGCGCGTCACCCCTACGATCGTGGACAAACCGACCACGATCAAAACGGCCCAATCCAATTCATTCATAAATCAGTTCCTTACTTTTTACGTTCTCGAGCGATTTGTTCGGCAATGAAATCACCCGACGTTTTTTGCTCAGCTTGAGCCGCCTTCAAGGTTGCCGCCAATGGATCGTCATTTTTCGTGACTTTCTTTGTAACGGGCTTAGCGGACGCCGATGCGGTCTTCGCAACCGGCTTCGGATTGGTCTTGACCACCGGCTTGGCGGCAGGCTTTACATCCTTTTTAACGCTCTTTTTCTCGGCAGGCTTAACATTCGTTGCCTTCGCAGGCAAAGCCTTCTTCACCTCCGACTTCACCACGGGTTTAGTCACCACGGCGGGTTTTACTTGAGGCTTCTCCGTTTTCGGCTCAATCTTTGCAACGGGCTTGGCCACTTCAAGAGCCTTTGGAGCGGTCACCGTCGCGGGCTTTTGTGCCCCCTTTTCCGACTGGATCGCTAAGTGTGCAATCTTTCGACGATCCAAATACACGATTGCTTCTTCGGCTTGTTCACGGGTTTTGAAGTGACCCAAACGCACGCGCCAAAGCGTGGCGGACTTCTTTTGCACGCGAACCGAGTGCACGGGGAAGCCTAACGCCTGAAAGCGCGACATTGCTTTCATCGCACCGGCTTCACTACTCGTTGCCAACACTTGAATGAAGTAAGCCCCATTTTCTTCGGACTTAACGCCTTTTTCAACATTAACATCTTGAGGAGCCGCTTGAGGCGAAACTTCCGTAGGCTTGACTTTCGTGAGGTCTTGGCGTTGGTCCAATTTCGAAAGTCCCAAGCCACCGGCCGGTGCTTGACCGGGTTGTTGATCCGAAAGCGCCGCTTCCACCGGAATGTAGATCTTGTTCAAAGGCTCTTTTTCAATGGGCGGAATGACCGTCTTTGCATCACTCGGACGCATGGGCGGTGCCTCATCAAAAAGCATCGGACCGAGTGCCACACCGGTGAGCACCAAAATGAGCCCCCCAATCAAACGATGACGAATCTTGGCTTTATCTTGCGCACGCAATGCCACGATCTCCTCGCGCTGATGCAAGGTCTCCCCTGCAGGCGCTTCCTCGGGCAGATGCTTTCCCTTCGTCTCGTATTGTGCGTATCGATCCGTTTCTTGCATAACTCTTCAACGACTTAGAGTAACGGCAAAACGTCGGTCACCGTCACAAAAGAACCAAACACGATAATTTTATCGTTGATGGAGGCGTTTTCGCGAGCCTTGGCCAACGCTGCCACCACACTTTCGTTTTCAATGATTTGGGAGGCTTCCACGCCTGCTTCACGCATCGTGCGAACGAGAAGCGGCAAGTTGGCACCACGCGGGGGCGGAAGGCCGGCCACATACCACTCATCGATCATCGGACGCACAATCTCGATCACTTCTTGCATGTCCTTGTCGGCCAACATACCGAAAACGGCAATGGTCTTGCCTTCGGCGGGTAAGGTCTTTAAGTTTTCCGCCAAAACCAAGGCGGCATGCGGATTGTGACCCACGTCCAAATACAGTAACGGTGCAATGCCTCGGCACTCGAAGCGTCCGGTCAAGCGAACGCTACGTAAACCTTGAGCGATCTGACCTTGCGTGACGGGTAAATATTCGAGCAACGAGGCAACGATCGCCAAAACACCCGAGGCATTATCGATTTGATTGCGACCATGCAAAGCAGGACGGGGTAACGTCCAAACAAGCTCACCCATCTTGAACGTGAATTGATCGCCCGCTTCTTCCACATCAAACGCATCACCATAAACACGAAGCGATGCTCCGAGCCCCAAAGCGTATTGAACGAGTTTCACAGGCGGGTTGCGATCGGCACAAATGGCGGGTTTGCCCTTGCGATAAATGTGAGCCTTTTCCCAACCGACGCTATCGCGCGTATTGCCCAAGAATGCTTCGTGATCAACGCCCACGGTCGTCACGATCGAAGCGGTCGGCTCCAATACATTGATCGCATCCAAGCGACCGCCCAAACCTACTTCCAAAATGACAACGTCCAGTTGCTTTTCAATGAACGCCACAAAGATTGCCAATGCCGTGAATTCAAAATAGGTCAAAGGCAAATCGCCACGCTTGGCTTCGACCTTTTCAAAGGCGCGAACCATCGACTCGTCATCGATCTCTTCACCGTTGACGCGAGCTCGTTCATTGAATCGAAGCATATGGGGCGACGTGTGCGTGCCCACTTCGTAGCCTGCGGCTCGATAAATGGATTCAAGCATCATGCAGGTACTGCCCTTACCGTTCGTACCACCCACAACGATCACGGGACAATCGAATTCGATACCGAGTCGCTCGACCATCGTACGCATACGGCCTAAACCCAATTCGATGACCGATTGCGGATGTTGGGCTTCAACGAAGGTGAGCCACTCATTAAGACTGTGTTTTTGAGAAAGCATTGGGCTTCCTTTATGAAAAAATGACCACTGATTTCATGTAAACCAGTGGTCATTGTAATCGATTTTAACGATCGCCTTTTAGTCGTAGTGCGTAATGCGCTTCTTCATCAAAAGAGCCGTCAATTCGGAGATCGTACCGCGCATCTTGCGACGATCAACGATCATGTCAATCGCGCCCTTCTTCAACAAGAATTCGGCACGTTGGAAACCTTCAGGCAACTTTTCACGCACCGTTTGTTCGATCACGCGCGGACCGGCAAAACCGACCAAAGCCTTCGGTTCAGCGATCACAACGTCACCCACAAAAGCAAAGCTAGCGGACACGCCACCCATCGTGGGGTCGGTCAACACGGAAATAAACGGCAACTTTTCTTCAGAGAAGGCAGCAATCGCAGCCGTCGTCTTCGCCATTTGCATCAAAGAAAGAAGACCTTCTTGCATGCGGGCGCCACCCGAAGCGGCAAAGCAAATGAACGGGCAACGAAGACGCGTGGCTTCAGCGACGCCGCGAACGAAGCGTTCACCCACCACACTACCCATGGAGCCGCCCATGAAACCGAATTCAAAAGCAGCCACGACCACGGGCAAACCGCGAAGCGTACCGCGTTTGACGACCAACGCGTCGGTTTCCTTGCTCTTGCGTTGAGCGGCGGCAACACGGGCCGGATAGGGTTGGCTATCGACAAACTTCAAGGGGTCAGCGGCAACCACTTCTTGCGTCAATTCAACTTGATCTTGGGCATCCAAGAACGATTCCACGCGTTGGCGAGCGCTCAAACGCATGTGATGACCGCACTTCGGGCATACATTCAAGGAGCTTTGCAATTCTTCGGTGTAGAGCACTTGTTCACAATTGGTGCACTTAGTCCACAAACCTTCAGGAATAGCATTTTCCTTCTTGGACTTGTTTTCTTCTTTATTGTCGCTCTTGCGAATACGCGGCAACAAACGATCAACCCAACTCATGGTTTCAATCCTTTTTATTGAGTCCGATTCGACTCAAAATTCAAACATCCCATCATTATAAATGAGGAAAGGTCCAGTTTAGAGGCTCGGAAATGGCCAAATTGAGGGTGAATAACCCGGAAGGGCCAATTCATCAGGGTATTTGACCCCGACCAAATACAAACCGGCCGCCGCAAACGTGGGGGCCGCCACCTTACGATCTCGAGCCTCTAATACATACTTCATCCACTCGACAGGCTCTCGACCGCACCCAACGTAAACGAGGCTACCCACGATATTGCGCACCATATGATGCAAAAAGGCATTGGCTCGCAAACGAATGCCGATCATGTTACCCACACGACGCACCGTGATCTCGTTCATGTGACGCACGGGACTTTTGGCTTGGCACTCGGCTGCACGAAAACTTGTGAAGTCGTGTTCGCCCAAAAGACAGTTGGCCGCTTCTTGCATCTTGAGCTCATCCAACGGGCGAAACACCCAGCCGGCGTGTTGACACAATAAGGGCGAACGGACCGGATCGTTATAGATCCAGTACTCATAGGTGCGCTCCGTTGCGCTAAAGCGAGACGAAAAATCGTCAGGCACGGCACGTGCCCAACGCACGCTCACCGTGGACGGCAAAAAAGTGTTGACGCCTCGAATCCAGGATGCGAGCGGTCGCTCCACAGGCGAATCGAAATCGATCACTTGGTGCGTCGCATGCACACCGGAATCGGTACGACCGGCACAAATCGTAGGGACTTCGGACGTAACGAAGGCGGCCAAGGCCGCCTCCAAGGTATCTTGGACGTTTGGCATTTGCGGTTGGGTCTGCCAACCGCAAAATGCGCTACCGTCGTATTGAATGCCTAAAGCAATTCGCATAGTTGATTAATGTTGTTGACGGATCTGATCCAAAAGCGTTTGAGCCGTTTGACGCTCTGCGGGCGTACCGCTTTGCAAGACTTCTTGCAAAAGCATGATCGCTTCATTGTGACTATTGATCGCAATAAAGGATCGAGCCATCTCGAGCGTGTCATTCATATACGGTTCGACCTTGGTCTCAACGACGGTGGGCTTCGCGACAGGCGTTGCGGGCTTCGCAGGTTCCTTCGTCGTCACCGTTGCATCTTCGCTCACCAAATCAAACACGTTAAACGAGTCGTCTTGAGTGGGCATCTTGGGCATTTCCACGGGCTTCGGAGCAACAACAGGTTCAGCCTTCGGTGCCGGTTGCGGCGTCGGTTGCAAGAACGTCGGCTCTTCTTGAACAGCAGGCGGCTCTTCCACAGGCTTCATGGCCACGGCCGTTGCCGAGGTGACCACAGTCTTTTGCTCGGGACGAGCAACAACCGGTTCTTTGCGCGGCATGCCCTTTTCTTGCATGGCCTTCTTCAAGCTTTCAAAGTCGACCTTTTTGCCTTGCTTGGTACGCCAGAACACAAAGCCACCGGCA
>JAFNZB010000051.1 GCA_017383055.1 Burkholderiaceae bacterium
AGCGGTAATACCGTCTTCGCCCATGTTTTTTTAGAGTTTGAGTCCGAAGTCGCGTTGAAGCGTGTGCTTCATTTCACTTTCAATTTCGCGGCGTCGTTGTACAAACCATTCCAAGAACAGTTGCACGCGTTTGACTTTCGCCGATTCCACCGTGCAAGCGATGTAGTTTTCCAATTGCGGTACGTGCCAACCGTTTAAAACCGGTACCAATTCGCCTGCAACGATTTCCTTGTAGCAGTGATGCATCGGCATGTCGAGAATGATGCCCGCTTGTGCGATAGCTGCCGCCTTAGCCGATAGGATGTTGTTAAAACGCATCGTGGACTTCCAGTGATAGCCTGTTTGCTTGCCGTTGAGTTCCAACAAGTCACTCGGTTTACGGGCACGCCCCGTGTAGATGATCCCGGTATGACGAATCAAGTCCTTCGGTGTCATGGGCATGCCTTCACTTGCAATGTACTCAGGCGAAGCACACGGAATCAAAACGGAACGTGTGATCCACGTTTCGATCAAGTTCGGATTGTTCACGGGACCGTAATAGAGCATCAAGTCGGTTTGTCCGCGCATAAAGGCTCGCGGATCATCGTCGGCGAAGATGTCGAACGTGATTTGCGGGTATAGCGATTGGAATTCTTTCAAAAGGGGAACTAAATGCGCTTGCATTAAGCCCGGGCGAGCACCGATGCGAATCGTGCCGGACTCTTCCTTGCCGGAAGCTTTAATCGTTAAAAGCGCCTCATCGAAATCTCGCAATAAAGGCAAGATGTGACGTTTAGCTTCCAAAGCGACATGCGTGGGGACGATCTTCGGACCGTTACGTACTAAAAGTTCATGTCCAATCTCCGCTTCCAACGTTTTGATCAATCGAGAGACCTGAGTACGCTCAAGCCCACGTTGGTCGGCGACACGCGAAAACGAGCCTTCTGCCAAGACTTTAAAAAACAATTCCCAAAGCCCGAGATTGTGCGATTTTCGATTGAATAGCGATTGCATAGGTAATTACCCTAGAGTGGATTATTTGCACGATATATCAAATGATTAGTGTCAATTTTGTTAAAGGAATTTTTTGAATGCTTCTTGATATATCGAAAGAATTTCTTAAATATCGTGTGAAAAATTGCACGGTAAAGTGACATATATTATAGCACTGAGTGATTGAGCCATTTCTATAATTTTCTTGTTGAGCACGATGTTGATGTCGTGCTATTGGTTTTGGTCAATGTGGAAAAGGTGGCGATTATGATCTGGCTTGGTTTGGTCATCGTGATTCTCACGTTTTACTTCATCATCAAAAATTTCGAGACGCGGATGGTGCTCTTTCTCTCGGGCGTTTTGATGGCGACGTTAAGCGGCGAGTTGGTGCCGGCAATCAATGCGTTTATCAAACAATTCAATAATGTGGGTTTGGTCAACACGATCTGTACGGTGTTGGGCTTTTCTTATGTGATGAGTTACACAAAGTGTGCCGATCACTTAATCGCCGTGGTCACGAGCGTGTTGAAGCACTGCCGATTCGTGATCGTTCCGGCAGCCATGATCGTTACGTTCATGCTCAATATTGCATTGCCGTCGGCAGCGGGCGTTTCGGCTGCTGTGGGTACGCTTTTAATCCCGTTGTTGCTTGCGATGCGTGTGACGCCGGCGATGGCGGGTTCTGCTGTTTTCTTAGGCACTTGGGGTTCGGTACTCTCACCCGGTTTGATGTTCAATCCGATGATCGCCGAAATGGCCAAGACCGATGTGATGAGTGTAATCATCTTTATGGCGCCGACGGTTTTGGTCGGGATGGGCGTGGCCGTTGTAACGCTCACTTTGATTTGCATGGTCTTGAAAGAAGGGGCCGGTTCTTATCAAGGAGAATTGACGATTCAACAAGCTCAAGGCATCAAAGTCAATTATCTCTACGCTTGTGTGCCCGTCTTGCCGTTGGTCCTTTTGGTTATCAGCTCCGAACAAGTCGGTTGGATTCCGTACATCAGCGTCCCACAAGCCATGATCTGCGGGACGGTCGTGGGGCTCGTGTTGACCCGCATGAATCCGGGCGAAGGCTCCAAGAAGTTCTTCCGTGGTTGTGGCGACGGTTTCTGTGATGTGGTTGGTTTGATGGCCGCTGCCGCTACGTTCTGTGCGGGGATGGATTCGATCGGCTTGACGGGAGCAATGATCGATTTGATGAAAGAATCGAAGTCGGCAGCTCAAATCGCTGCGGCATCGGGCCCGTTTGCGATGGCTGTGGTGTCCGGTTCGGGTAATGCTGCCGGTGTGGCATTCATCGGTACGGTTGTGCCGCACGCTCAAGAATTCGGTTACACCGTGATGGAATTGGGTTGTATGGCGGAAATCGCCGGCCAAATTGGTCGCTCGATGTCGCCGGTGGCTGCCGCAGCCATCATTTGCGCCAAACTCGCAGGCGTCAATCCAATGGAATTGGCCAAGCGCAACGCCTTGCCGACCATTTTGGCCATCATCGTGATGACGTGGTTGCTCCTGTAATCATCACTATCAACAATTTCAAGGATTTCCCCCTCGGCGGTCTATGTCCTAACTAGGGCATAGGCCGTTTTTTTCTCGATTCGTAAGGAAAACTGAGCAAGTCGTCTGAGTGATCTAAGCCTATAATTTTCACAGTATTTCAGCTGACGGATGGCTCATATGATTTGGCTCGGTCTTTTGATCGTGGTAGTCACGTTCTATTTCATCATCAAAAATTATGAAACGCGGATGGTGTTGTTCTTGTCCGGCGTTTTGATGGCGACTTTGAGCGGTGAATTGGTGCCGGCGATTAACGCCTTTATCAAGCAATTTAATAATGTAGGCTTGGTCAACACCATTTGCACCGTGTTGGGCTTTTCCTATGTGATGAGTTACACGAAGTGTGCCGATCATTTGATCGCCGTGGTGACGGGCGTGTTAAAGCATTGCCGTTTCGTGATCGTTCCGGCCGCCATGATCGTGACCTTCTGCCTCAATATTGCACTGCCGTCGGCTGCGGGTGTTTCGGCCGCTGTGGGTACGCTTTTGATTCCGTTGTTGCTCGCGATGCGCGTGACGCCGGCGATGGCGGGCTCAGCCGTTTTCTTAGGC
>JAFNZB010000052.1 GCA_017383055.1 Burkholderiaceae bacterium
AAAGCCTGAAGTGGCAACGCCGGCACCGATCAAACCCGTCGCCTCCGAACCCGTTTGGGGTGAAATGCCCAAAACGTCGGTTGCGCCTGCTCAGAAGCCCGTGCAACCCAAGCCCGTGCAAGCACCGGTGCGACCGGCTGCGCGTGCTGTTGCCTCTCGCGATACAACGCTTGAAGTGCCGATTCACGACGACAAGCCCATTGCGGCCGGCGTGGTGGAACTCGATCAGGCGATCCTCGCGAAGATCCCCGAAGCGTCTTGGGGTGAATTGCGTGATGTCGTGCGTGGTTGCACGATGTGCAAATCCTTGGCTCAAAGTCGCTTGAGCACGGTGTTTGGCACGGCCAAGCCCGGCGCATCCATTGCGATCGTGGGCGAAGCCCCGGGTCGTGATGAAGATTTGAAGGGTGAACCTTTTGTCGGCAAGAGCGGTGAGTTGCTTGAAAACATCTTGCGCGAATGCGGCTGGAAGCGTGGTGACGATGTGGCGATCATCAATGTCTTGAAGTGCCGTCCGCAAAACAATCGCAATCCGCATGAAAACGAAATGAAGGCTTGCCGTGCCTTCTTGGATCGTCAATTGTCGCTCTTGGGTCCGAAGATCGTGATTCTTTTGGGTCGCTACGCCACGATGAGCCTTTTGGAAACGCAAGCTTCGATCGGTTCTTTGCGTGGGAAGGAACACGCAATTGAGATCAATGGCCGTCAGGTGCCCACCTTTGTGACGTACCATCCGTCCTATCTCTTACGCTCTCCCTCGGAAAAGCTGTCCGCCTGGCGTGACTTTAGTTTGGCACGAACAGCATGGATGAAGTGAAAACGGATTTCTGAAATAACGCACCGTGGCAACATGGTGCGTTTTTCTTTTTCAGAAAATATCCATAGAAACAGAAAGATGGTTTGTGTTTCGATTAGAAGTAATTGGCAGTCGAAAACTTAAATTGATCAATAAATATTCGTTTGAATGGCCCAATTGTGTTTTGCTCATAAAAGAGCAACATTCCCATTTTGTACTCCAAGGAACTGACTGTTCTAAAGGACATCGGACAATAGCCTTGAGACAACAAGACGGCATTAGCCAAAATTCTCGAAGTCCGCTTATTGCCATCCGTGAACGGTTGGATATAAGCAATCAGCAAAAGACACAAAAAAGCTTTTTCAAAAACGTTGGACTTGGAATTGATCAAGTCACATGTCATTTGCAACGCTTCCCGAATATTGAATTCATTGTCCAAGGGAACGTAGTTTGTACCTGTAATGGCAACACGGCGCTTTCGAATGTTACGTTCAACGTCCAATTCCTGAATCAAAATCGAGTGGATATTTTCGATTTTTCCGATTGTCAGCTCTTTAAAAAAGTCAGGATCAGATGCTATGACATCCAACGCTTCTTTGTGATTGAGAAGCATGATAGCTTCGTCTCGAGTTTTGCCTTTGGCTAAGTTCTTATTCTTTAGTAAGTCCTCGGTTTCTAGCAACGTGTAAGTGTTACCTTCGATCTGAGAGGATTTCCAACTCAAATCAATTCCCAAGCGTTCCATTTCTTTCTTATAGGCGGTATTGGAGAGTTCAGATACGCGAACACGAAATTCCTTTTGTCGATCGTTAAGCTCGGTTAATTCATGAGGTGAGAACAAATCGATATCGTTGAGCCCATCGATCAATTCAAAATTGAAGTGTGTTTGCGCCAGGCGCTCATCTTGTTCGCGAGAGAAATAAGTATTGAGCTCAAAGTCGAGAAACAATCGCCCTTTGACGGATAACGAATAGTGGACATTACGCCCGAATTTAGTCGCAGTTACTAGTCCTTCAGCAATGTATTGCCTCAAATAGCGTTTGACTGTTGGTTCTGAAAGCGAAAGTTCAAGAGCCAAGCTACTCGTACTTTTTTTCTCATTAACGAGTGCACGTAAAACTAATTCTTTTTTTAATGTTTTCATGGAATACAGCTCATTTTTGTTCATATTTTAGTGAAATAGAGCTCATTTTGAGCTGTATTGGGGCTTTTTTTTGTTGATTTTGAGCCGCATTGGGGTGTGATAGTTGTTTTTTCGAAAGAATATGACTATGCCGAAAGGTATGGCAAAACAGTCAAACCATGTATCCAGAAGGGGAATGAATTGTAGAATCGGTATTTCTCATTGTTCGAGAAGATGTTATTAATATCTTCCGTTATGAAAAACCTATCCAAATCTATCTAATGACAGAAATGGCGTTTTCTTCTCGGTTCATCGAATACGGATTCACACGAAAGTCCTCAGACTCGGATGCCATTGGGATCCCGCCAATGATTGACATAGGCTTTACCAAGATTACGAATCGCTTGTTGAGGTGCACA
>JAFNZB010000053.1 GCA_017383055.1 Burkholderiaceae bacterium
CACGAGTGCCGTTGGCATATTCGGTCCGGCTGTCGGTCGTTCGGCGTATCGTTGAAGGGCTTTTTGGGCTTGTTGAGTTCTTGCCTTGAGTTCTCCGGCTTCCTCGCGGGCATGCCGCTTCAAAATCGACAAGAGATCGGGCTCGGCAATGGGGTACACGGGACCCAACGCTTCTTGAGCCACCGCCACACCCATCACCAAGCCGATCATTGCCACGCCGACAATCCCAACACGCATCGCACGAATCCTTACTTCTTGAAAAGTTCTTTTTGGATGCTTTCTTTGGCTTTGATGCCTTCCAAGGCACTCGTGCCCATCTCGGCATAGAGCAAATCGGTGAGGTCTAAAACCCCCTCCCCATGAAGCAAAGCTTGTTTATCCAAAATCGTCACTTTGTACTTCGAGGCCAATCGAGCCAAGGCGTCTTGCATGTCAGAACCGATGCGTTCGCTCGCTTCCACGGTCTTCGCAATCAACTCCACGTCGTTTTCACGCTTGCGAAGTTGAGAAAGAAGGACAAGCTTCTTGGCTTCGATGACAGCCTTAGCATCCACCACGGCGTATTTCGGCTCCAAAGTCTGGGTTTGGTAGAAACACAGTCCAAGCAGAACGGCAAACACCACTCCGCAGAGCAAGACCATCGTTTGAAAGGTGCCTTCAATGCCAGGGATGTTTATGCTTTTTTTGGTTTCGGATACTTCATCGTTAAACATGGTTTTTCCTTTCAGCCACCAGGCTGTCGATCGCTTGGGTCAATGTCATGCCTTGCTTTAATCGCGCTTCGATTGCCGCCACGTCGGTGGCTTTGGACGAATACAAGAGGCGTGAGAAGTCATCGAACCGAATCTGCAACACGCAACTCGGCGTATCGGGTGTCATCAAGAAACACTCGGCATATTCATCGGGCGCCAAGCGCAGTCCCTTGATGCACTGCAATTCCCAAGGGGTTAAAACGATCTTTTGTTGTTTTTCCAAGAAAGACACGGACTCGGACTTTTGACGCAAGATGAAGCGCGTGTCGGCGTTTTCCAAGGCCGCCCGAGCGGTCGGATTCTTGTAGTAGTCGTCAATCGACTGCGTGATCGTGATGAACGACGCGTTTTGTTTACGGGCACGGCGATAACCGGTTTCGATAAAACCGGCAGCGTGCTTGTGCGAGAGCAAATCCCACGCTTCGTCAATGACCACCATCTTCCGAACGGTCTTATCGCCCACGGTCAAATCGGTGTTGATGCGGAAAATGAGGCAAAGCAACACCACGCTTTGAAGGTCTTTACGGCTCTTTAAGCCTTCCAATTCCAAGCAAATGAGGTTGGAATTGAAGTTGACCGAGGTCCTGCCGTTGAAGTAACGCCCGTAAGCACCGTCCTTGGTATAGGGCTCCAACTGAACGCTCAAATCCAAGATACGACCGTCGGGTTCGTGGACTCGTTCGGCCTCAACGGGATTGGGCGACCCGCATCGAAGGGATTGCACAAGGTCCGTGACCGTGACGACGTCGCCGTCCTTTTTATTGCCCATCACATGAAGGATGTGCGCCTGTAACACGGACTTGAGGTAGTCGTTGAGACCGTCGTTGGGCGAGGCCATTTGCTCCAAAATCGGAACCAAGAAGTCCATGTCTTCTTTGATGTCATGCACCAAATCGAAAGGATTGATCAC
>JAFNZB010000054.1 GCA_017383055.1 Burkholderiaceae bacterium
ATGCCAAGCCCACGATCGTACGTAACACTCGCAACGCACGCAGGCGAATCGGCAAAGCCAAGCCGATCAACAAAAGGGCGTTATAGAGCAGGTTCAGATTCAAATACCCCAACGCAGCCAACGCAAACTTCGCAATGAAGTACACGTTCCAAAGGCCCACGCCACGCCAAGCCATGAGTGCCTTTTCGTTTCGATTCATATCCATCATTAATTCTTTTGCTTCAAATAATCATCCAAGGCGCCCACATGTCGAAAACGACGAGCTTGAAATAAGCGCCAACGCAACCAGCGAACGAACGCCACGGCGCGAGGAACCAACCAATACCCCAAAGGAATGAACACCAACGCACAAAGTCCCACCAATTGAACAACATCGGTGATCGTCATCACACTACTCATTCTCGATCTCCCGTGACTAAGGTCGGCATGACCGGATTGGGACTCATAAACGTCTCGAGTCGACGATTCTGGGTTCCGTGCAAATGCTCGGATCGTTCACGCGCATAACTGAACATCGCACGATAAGCCTCACTCATTTGCGATTCAAACTGATCCTCTTGCAACATCGTCAACGTTTTTTCGATCGTTTCATTGTCATAAATATCGATATAGCTTTCAAAAAGATCGGTCGGCATCACGGCAAAAATGCGTTTGAGCACCGTCTTCAAGTAGCTCGATTGACAACCGTATAAGAAAAGCACCGCACGATTGTCGATCACCGTGGCGATATCACCGCCGCGAGCCACTTGCAAAGCCATCATCGTTTCAACGGCATCCATCCCCGATTTGGGCTTTAACACAACCAGCGCACCGCGACTCGACAAATCGTCCGTACGTTGCGTCACGACCGTACGAACTTGTTGGATAAAGTCGTTCGTATCGATAAAGCCACGATTATTCATGTGCATCAATTCTTCGTAGACACGATCAAAACTCGGATGCACATATCGATCATAGCGTTGACCCAACAACAGATTGACCCAGATACGGATGAAACTAAAAGTCGCTTCCGGTTGGAACATCAAATTGGCCCCACATCCTAAAATGAGTGCCTCAACGGCCGTTCGAATGGGAACCGCTTCACAAACGACGATCTTCAAATAGCGACCCCGCTCGGTACGCAAACGATGCACCATGCGAGCAACCTCTGCCGCTTCATTCATGTCTCGAATCTGGAAAACGACCGTGGCAGCCGCACTATTGATCCCTTTATCGAAAACCGCTTGATTGTCGGGCAATAAATCCACCATCTCATCATGAGCTTCGCGTTTCCAAGCCGATTCGATGGCATAGACGACATGGTGATCGTCGGCGACCATCTCCCCGTTTTCAGTCGTCACCGGCTGCCAAGCATGACCGTCATGCTCGAATCGTTTGACGACATCGGTCACAGCCAAAGCCTTCGTTCGCCAAAAACGCACATGAAAGAGCGTACCGACAATATCGATCAAACCGTGCAATCGCATCTGATGCTCAAAAAGGCGTTGACGCAATCGATCCGAACAATGCCCGTATGCCATCACCAAAATACCGGCCTGACGGCTGCGTGCCTGTTCAGACAACGTTTCTAACAACGCGGCAAAACGCTTTTCATCCAAAGCCACGGCCTCGTCGGTCGGCAACACGACCACCAACGTCTGGTCTCGCAACGGCCAATACGG
>JAFNZB010000055.1 GCA_017383055.1 Burkholderiaceae bacterium
CAATTCTTTGATTTGCCAATACACGATCAAGTCGATGAACGCAACGAATAAACAAATCAACGCCGGGACCAAATAACCGGCTTCAAAGGAGGGCTCGAGCACGGTCGTCACGCCGGCAAAACCGCAGAGGATCGCGAGGATCACGCCCCAGGGGGCCTTTTCCTTTTTGATGAAGGCCAAAATGATGAAGTTGGCAGCCATGAAAAGGGCCGTTGTGTAAATCAAGGTCATGTTGGTGCCCAAGGGCATTTCACCGATGGTGAAAAACCAAAGACCGACCGTGAGCGTACCCAAGAATGCGCGTTTAAAGTGACCTGCAAAGTGTTTCGTTTTGAGACTATAGCCGCGCGAGCGTACGAACGTGAGGATCATGACGATGCCGACTAAGGATCGATAGAAGACAAGTTCCATCGAGCCGAAGTGGTCAGTACAGAATTTCACGAAGACGGCCATGAGCGAGAAACAGCCCGAGGCGGCCAACGCCCAAAGCGATTGCATCATCATAGTGTTGATCGATTCCAAAAGAAGTTGATGCAGGGGATTGTATCGACTTGAGGGGGAATTTGTTAAAGAAATTCTTCAAAATCCAGTCAAAGTGGTTGTTTTGCAAGGATATCCCTAGTGGGTTCAGCGTAGGTTTTGGGTAAAATAAGTCAGTTATGACCGATTTTTCGGAATCGGTCTAGGATTTTTCTCTTCTTATAAGGAAGTATCTCGTGAAAAAGATCGTTTTGACCGCTGTGGCCATGGCAGTGGCTGCATTCTCGGCTAATGCCGCTGATTTCAAGGCTCAAACGCTTCGTTTGGCTCACACGGCTGCTACCAGCCATGCTCACCATGAAGCCAGCCTTTTGTTTGCCAAGGAAGTGGCCGACAAGACGGGCGGTAAGGTGAAGGTTGAAGTCTACGGCGCCGGTGAACTCGGTGACCAACCGGCTTTGGCTGAACAAATCACGTTCGGTTCTCTCGACATGGCTGTGGTTTCTTTGGGTAACCTCGCAACGTACTCCAAGAAGTTGAACGCCATGACGGCTCCGTTCTTGTTTGCTGACTACAATCAAGCTCACAAGGTCATCGACAGCTTCGTGATCGACTGGATGAACGAAGGCCTCGCCTCCCACGACACGTACACGTTGTCCATGTATGACTACGGTTTCCGTCAAACGACCACGAAGAACATCGTCGTCAATTCCGCTAAGGACTTGAAGGGCGTGAAGGTTCGCGTGCCGCCTGCCATCGGTTTGATGGCTGCTTTCGACTCCGTGGGCGCCAACACGCAAAAGATCGCTTACTCCGAGCTCTACACGTCCTTGAAGCAAGGCGTGGTGGACGGTCAAGAAAACCCGGTGTTCACGATCTTGGCTGACAGCCTCTGGGAAACGCAAAACCAATTGGCTTTGACGAACCACTATTTCGACTGCCAAGGTTTCATCGTCAACAAGACGACGTATGAAAAGATGTCTCCCGAACTTCAAAAAATCGTAAAGGACGCCGCCGTCAAGGCTCAAGACCTCACGCGTGATCGCATCAGCAACGGCGAAGCCGCTGTGATCGCTGAATTGAAGAAGAAGGGCATGAATGTTACGACCCCGGATCGTAAGTCCTTCGTCGACATGATGGGCCCGGCTTATAAGAAGATCGGTGAGATCGCCAGCGAAGCCGAAATGCAAAAGTTGTTGAAGGCGATCGACGCAGCGAAGTAATCCTTCGATATCGTTGATCTCAAACGAAAAAGGAGATGATGCTTTAAAATGGCATCATCTCCTCTTGTTTTTATTAGGATCCTATTTCGATGGTGATGTTTCTCATCTTTGGTGCGGTGCTTGTGCTCATGCTCATTGGCGTGACCACAGCCGTGACCATGGGTTTTGCGTCGCTCACTACGTTTTTGCTCTGTGACGGCGGTTTTGACCGACTCTTCTTAGTTCCGCAACGAATGTATGCCCAAGTTTCGGGCATCACGTTGATGTCGATCCCGTTCTTTCTCTTGATGGGGAACTTGATGAACGTGGGCGGTGTTTCCTCGTCCTTGTTCGGTTTCGGTCGCGCCTGTCTCGGTCACCGCTGGGGCGGTTTGTCCAACGCCGCCATCGTCGCTTGCATGATCATGGCCGCCATGAGCGGTTCGGCTGCCGCTTGTGCGGCCGGTATCGGCATGATCGCTATCGGTGAGATGGCCAAGTGCGGTTACGGTCGTCCTTTCAGTTGCGCCACGATTGCTGCGGGCGGTGCTTTGGGTCCGATCATTCCGCCTTCGATCACACTCATTTTGTTTGCCGGTCTGACGCAAACGAGCGTGAACTCGTTGTTTGCAGCCGGTGTCGTGCCGGGCTTGATGTGCGGTATCGGTTTTATGATGTGGTCGAGCTTTGTGTGTAGGCGTTTGAATTACGCCAAGGCCGATCCGATGCCCTTGATCGAGCGTTGGGAAGCGTTTAAGAAAGCGTTCTTGGCTTTGATGACGCCCGTGATCGTGATCGGCGGGATGTTCGCAGGTCTCTTTACCGCCACGGAAGCAGCCGCGGTCGCAAGCCTCTACGTCATGATCCTTGGTTTCTTTGTCTATAAGACTTTGAAGATCAAAGACTTGCCCGGTATTTTCTGGAACACGGTCGAGCAAACCTCCAAGGTGATGTTCGTGATCGCCACGGCTGGGTTCTTCCAATACGTGCTCCTTTACACGCGCATTCCGCAACAAGCC
>JAFNZB010000056.1 GCA_017383055.1 Burkholderiaceae bacterium
CAAACCAGCCATCGCCAAAACTTCCTTGGCGGACTCGGTCATCATACCGACGGCGGTCCGAAAAACCTGTTGACCGTCCATCCGTAAAAACCCGTCATCAACGAGCACACCGCCTTCAATACGGCCGGGGCAAGACAAAACATCCAATCCCAAATGACCGTTGGAAGCCATCTTCGCAGCCAACACGCCCGGCGTCTCAGACGCCTTTAAAACCACGGCTCCGGCCCCATCACCAAAAAGTACGCACGTCGACCGATCGTTCCAATCGATCAAGCGGCTCATCACATCAGCACCGACCACTAAGGCATTTTGATAAACACCCGAGCGGATCATCGCATCGGCTACGCTTACCGCGTACACGAATCCGGCACACACGGCCTGGATGTCAAAAGCCGCCCCCATCTTCGCATTCAAACGCGCTTGCAACTGACAAGCCGTACTAGGGAAGACTTGATCGGGCGTGGTGGTCGCCACGATGATGAGGTCTAAATTTTCGGGTTTTAATTGAGCACTTTCGAGTGCTCGACGGGCAGCACGTTCAGCCAAAACGGTCGTCGTTTCCGACGCATCGGTCAAATAACGATTTTCGATCCCCGTGCGAGTGCGAATCCATTCGTCACTCGTCTCAACCCCACGATTAGCCAGCTCTTGGGCCAACGCAACATTGCTCATGGCACGTTCGGGCAAAGCCGAACCCGTACCCACGATACGAGAAAAGATTTCAGGCATGTTGTCCTTTCACAATTTATTAATTTTACTTGATTAGGGAACTCAATATTAGAGTCGAAAATGCCCTTTTTTGCTGTTAATGTGCTGAAAAAATCGTTTCTAAATTTGTCTACTTTTCGGAGTATTGAGTGGCTTCGGTAAAATGAATTTGTCACTAATACAAGGAGTCCCTTATGCGTAAATCGATCGTTTTGGTCGCTGCCCTTTTGACCGCCACGTCCGCCATGGCTGCCGATTTGAGTGTTTCGAAATCCAATTGCTCCATTTCTTATATCAACAAAGTAGCTATGAACGAAGGTTTGGCCAAAGCAACGACCTTGAGTAAGAACTGCATCGCTAAGGGTTACAACGCTTCCAAGAACTGGCTCTCCGATAAAACGTCAAGTGGCGCAAGCTCTGCCAAAGACGTAGGCGAAAAGAGCTGGGACTTCATGAAGGAAAAGGGCGCTGCCGCGAAGGACGCTGCCAGCAACTTGGCCGATAAGGGCTTGGAAAAAGCCGCCGCTTTGAAGGATAAACTCTTCAAGTGACCAGCCTCCAGAAAAAATTTAGGGGCACGTCTTTTCGGACGTGCCCCTGTTTGTTGGTTGATGACTTTCGGCATTACTTTAAAAATGCCGCTATACCGGTAAACATCATTTGGCAAGACAACGAGGCCAGAATCAAACCGGTGATTTTGCTCAACATCGAAATGCCGTTGGCGCCAATCACGCGCTCAATCGAGGACGACGCCCAAAGCAACACGCCCACGCTCAAGGATGAAGCGGCGAGTGCTGCCGAAATCACGACCCCGTCGGCAAAAGACGGCATCGCATTACTCATCAAAATCAAATAACCCACCGAACCCGGACCGATCGTCATTGGAATGGCCAAAGGGACGATTGCCAGATCCATGATGGAACTCTTAGCGCTCGGCAATTGGATCTTGCCTTGAACAAGGGAGACGGCCGAAATGAAAAGCAAAGCACCGGCACCGATGCGGAAAGCATCGACCGTGATCCCCAAGACTGAGAAAATCGTTTGACCGAACCAAAAGAGAATGAGACTGATGGCGATCACACCACCCGTCACGCGAATCGCCAATTTGCGACGCACCATCTCCGTTTCATGCTCGGTGATGGCTAAAAACACCGCCAAGATAAAAAACGGCGTCAAGATGAAGAAGTACTTCAAATAGACGGAGATAAATTCCGACCAGTACATGAGTTACCTTTAAAAACAAAAGTTCAACAAAGGCATTGTAGAAGCAATGGAGAAGTTTAGGCAAAACTTACCATATCGCAGATAACAAAAAAGGAACCCATTGCTGGATTCCTTTTTTTCTTTCAATCGCTTGTTCCGACTTCGACTGGAGTCCCCGAATTTAGGTCTCCCCCAACAAAGTGGGGTTCTGTTGCCGGCGAAGGCTTAACTTCCAAAACCCCGAATCGTTGCCATTGCAAACGATCAAATCACCGTAGGATTATTCACCCTTCGTAGCGATCACCTTCTTGCCACGGTAGAAACCGTTCGGAGAGATGTGGTGACGGAGGTGAACTTCGCCCGTCTTCGGTTCGACGGCCGTTGCCGGGTTCGTCAAATGATCGTGGCTACGATGTTGACCGCGCTTAGAAGCGGACTTCTTATTCTGTTGGACTGCCATGATTGCATACCCCACTAATAAACAAAGAAAAGACGATTTCAGAAAACAATAAGCCATCGCTTTCTGCACGTCCGCAAAAAAGTTCCGCCATTCTATCACAAAAATCCACAAAATGAAGGGACTTTTTGTAAATTTTTCCAAGTTCTTGGTTAAAGCGGCTTTTCCCACCCAAATCGGGCGTCTTGTAGTACTTCTAACTCTTCCACCACGGGCTTTAAGGCCTCAAAAAAGACTTCTGGGGTCTTCGCTTTAAAGAGATTCTTGCCCGGTTTTTCGCTGTCTTTAAAGAGATTGAGTTGATAGAACCAGTACTCTTTCATGCGCATCAACGCATTGTTGCGACTTTCAAAAGCCGTTGCATACGCTTCAAACAACGTATTCGAAAAATCGATGATCTCTTGGCGAGATGCAGACTGACCGCCCTTGGTTTTTCTAAACAAAGCCGGATCGGCCATCAAGGCACGACCGACCATGATTTGTTGAAGCCCTTGATAGCGCGCTTGAATCGTTTCGATATCGGCGGGCGTCACCAAGTCCCCGTTGTACC
>JAFNZB010000057.1 GCA_017383055.1 Burkholderiaceae bacterium
GTGTGCGTCGGCATTGCAGCTGCCGCCGTTCTCTTTTTAACGATCGCTCGCGGCAACCTTCCTTTGATTAGTTTGGTGTTGGCCGTCTCTTTCGGCCTTTATGGTCTCGTTCGCAAGGTCGCCCCGTTGGGCTCGCTGGAAGGCTTTTCACTCGAATCGGCTATGCTATTTCCCTTTGCACTCGGCTACTTGGTGTATTTGGCCGCTACGGGTGAAATGGTCTTTTTGAATCATTCGGCATCAATTGACTGGTTGCTTTTGGCTGCCGGTCCCATAACGGCCGTACCGCTTTTGCTTTTTGCGTCCGGTGCTCGTCGTATTCCCTATTCCATCTTAGGAATCACGCAATACTCGTCGCCGACGATCCAATTTTTTATGGCCATCTACGTGTTCAATGAACCGTTATCGATGACGCAATTGTTTGCGTTCGGACTGATTTGGATCGCTGTCGCGCTCTTTACGGCAGAAAGCATTCTTTGGTATCGAAAGCTCAAAAAGACGCAAATCGTAAAAGCGAGCTAAAATACGAAGATTATCTTTCGGAAGAAATATCATGTCCCAAACGAAAGCAGGTTGTTTATTTCTCGTGACCGCACCGTCGGGTGCCGGCAAGTCTTCTTTGGTGGCAAAGCTTTTGGCCGCTGACGATGAAATCAATTTGTCGATTTCTCACACGACACGTGGTCCGCGTCCCGGTGAAGAAAACGGTCGTGAATATCACTTCGTGACGGTTGAAGAGTTCGAAGCCATGCGTGAAAACAATGATTTTCTCGAATGGGCTTATGTACACGGCAACTACTACGGTACGTCTCGCAAGTGGATCGAAGAACAATTAGAAGCCGGCTGCGATGTCCTTTTGGAAATCGACTGGCAAGGAGCTTTGCAAGTCAAGCGCTTGTTCCCGGACGTGATCGGCATTTTCATCTTGCCGCCTTCCGTAGAAGCCTTGCGTGCTCGCTTGAATAACCGTGCGACCGACTCCGAAGAGGTCATCGCTCGTCGCTTGGCCGGTGCCGGTGCCGAGATGGTGCATGCAGGACAGTTCGACTACGTTATAATTAACGAAGATTTCGATCGTGCAACGCAAGATTTGATCGCTGTCGTTCGCGCAGCTCGTTTACAATTCAAGGTACAAGCCTTGCGTTCAAGTTGCACGTTTAAACGTTTAGGCATTCCCCACTGATTGTGGAATGTGTTTTTTTATTTATAAGAGATATCATGGCTCGCGTTACTGTTGAAGATTGCTTGAAGAAGATTCCGAACCGTTTCGAAATGGTTTTGTCGGCTGCCGCTCGTGCACGCCAATTGTCCTCCGGTACGGTTCCCCGTATCGACTCCAAGGACAAGCCGACCGTTGTGGCATTGCGTGAAATCGCTGTCGGTGCTACGACTAAGGAAGAAATGCTCAAGCGTATTTCCTAATACACCAAAGAAGCGAAGTTTCTCCGCAAGGAAGGGCTTCGCTTTTTTGTTTTCCGCAATGCCGTGGGAAAGGATACCTTTGTATGGTTCCTAAATTTTTTCGTCCGGGAGCAACCGACATCGTCGCTTCGATTCGCCAGTCCGTCTTAAAAGAAAGTGCTCCTAACGTGGCCAACGAAGACACGTTGCCTTTAGTCACGCCGACTCGAAAGGCCGGCATTGCCACGGCTGCGTCTCTGATCGAGCTCTGCCAATCCTATCTCTCCGCTTCCGATATCGAACGAATCCGTGCGGCTTATCGTTATGCCGATGATGCCCACTTGGGGCAGATTCGTAAATCCGGTGAACCGTATATCACCCACCCGATCGCCGTTGCCAGCATTTTGGCCGAATGGCATCTGGATGCGCCGACCATTCAAGCCGGTTTGATGCACGATGTTTTGGAAGACACGGGCACTAGTAAAATCGAATTGGCCAAACTTTTTGGCATGACCACCGCCGACATCGTCGATGGGGTCTCCAAACTCGACAAGCTCAAATTCTCCTCTAACGAACTCGCCCAAGCCGAAAGCTTTAAAAAGATGCTTTTGGCCATGAGTAAAGACATTCGCGTCATTTTGGTCAAGCTCGCCGACCGTTTGCACAACATGCGAACACTTGGTGTGATGCGCCCCGAAAAACGTCGACGCATTGCCAAAGAAACGTTGGACGTATATGTCCCGATGGCCCACCATTTGGGGATCAACCACGCATTCCGCGAGTTGCAAGAACTTTGCCTGCTGAACTATCACCCGCGTCGCTATGAAGTGTTGCATCGCGAGTTGATCGCCGCACGTAAAAATCGTAAGCCCGCTTTGGAGAAGATTCTCAACGACACCAAGCGCATGTTTGCGACCGCCAACATTCGCGGTCGCGTCTTGGGTCGTGAAAAGACCTGTTACGGTATCTACACGCAAATGAAGATCAAGAAGCTTTCTTTCTCGGAAGTCTTCGACATCTACGGTTTCCGCGTGATCGTCTCCACTCGTGAAGACTGCTACCGTACCTTGGGTGCCTTGCACATGATGTATAAGCCCGTGAACGGTCGCTTTAAAGACTTTATCGCGATTCCCAAGAGCAACGGTTATCAAGGACTCCACACCACGGTGATCGGCCCTCAAGGCACGCCGGTCGAATTCCAGATTCGTACCGAGAAGATGAACGACATCGCCGAACAAGGCATCTTGGTGCACTGGCTCAATAAGGGACAAGAGTCTGAAATCCAAACGTTGACGCACGCTTGGTTGCAGTCCTTGCTCGATTTGCAACAACGCTCTTCGAATTCGAGCGAATTCTACGAAAACATCAAGGCCGACCTCTTCCCCGATCGCATCTATGTCTTTACGCCAAAGGGGAAAATCGTCTCCTTGCCGCAAGACTCCACGCCGATCGACTTTGCGTATCAAATCCACACGGATTTGGGCAATCATATCCGTAGCTGCCGCGTCAACGGTAAGGTCCAAGAACCCACGACGCGCCTGCAAAACGGTGATATGGTCGAAATTAACACTTCTTCAACGGCTCACCCGACCCCCGATTGGTTGGACTACGTCAAGAGCGGTAAAGCCCGTGCTGAAATCCGCCAGTTCTTACGCGGTTTGGACTTCGACAGCGCTGTTCGCATCGGTCGCGAACAATTGGAATTGCACGCCAACGGTCTCGATTTGAATCTCGATGAATTGCCCGATGACATATGGAACGCCTTGATGCGAGAAATGCAATTGCCGTCTCGCGCTTCGCTTTTTGCCGAAGCGGGTTCCGGTCGAGCCAACACGGCTATGCTTTTGCACCGTATCCAAGCCTTGGTCGATGAACAAAAGGATCCGGCCGAAGAAGCCGAATCCGTTCATATCATCGTTGACGGTAAGCGCACCCGAGCCCAATTGGCTCGTTGCTGCCACCCGGTCTGGGGCGATGAAATCTGTGTGTATGAACGCGCCGGCCACGGTGTGACGGTTCACCGTGCAACGTGTACGCACGCTCAACGAGGCGGTCACAGCAATGCTGAACAATGGGAAGCCGCTCAATGGGCAGAAAACGGCAACTTGCACTTCACGACGCCCTTGGATCTGAAGGTCACCAACGAGCGTATCGCCATTTTGGATGTCACGCGTAGTGTTGCTCATGAAGGCGCTTCGATCGTCGGTTTGAACATCCCTGACGATCAAAACCAACCCGAATTGCAATTGCTCGTTCAAGTCGACAACCGCATCCAATTGATGCGCGTGATGCGCGCCTTGAAACAATTAAAGACCGTGAAGGCCGTGAATCGTCGATTTGAATCCTCGTTCTGATCCGTCCGCTTTCTCGCTTCTTATAGCCCTCCAAAAGTTCATTTTGGAGGGCTTTTTTCAACAAACATAAGACAAAGTACCTTGTTTTCACAACATCTAAGGCAATCGGCTTATGGTCGTTTAAAAAGATTCTGATAAGGTTAGAGCTATCTTTGTATAAAAATGACAGAAAGGACTATTCAGATGACACAATCGAAATCTCAATACGTCGCGATCGGGTTGATGCTCTTTGCTCTCTTTTTCGGTGCCGGTAACTTGATTTTCCCGGTCTCCATGGGTCAAAGCGCCGGTGAAAACGTTTGGTGGGCCGTGCTCGGCTTCTGCTTGACGGGCGTCGGCATGCCGTTGCTTTGCGTCGTAGCCATGGGTTACTCCGGTTGTCGTGACCTTCAGGAAGCCGCCAGCCGCGTGCATCCGATTTACGGCATCTTCTTTACCGTGTTGGTTTATATGGCCATCGGTCCGTGCTTGGCTACGCCGCGCACCGGTACGGTTGCTTACGAAATCGCCATCCGTCCGTTCCTCTCGGGCGCTTGGGCTGAAAACGGTTTGCCCGTTTTCATGGCCATTTTCTTTGCTGTGGCTTATTGGTTGGCCGCCACGCCGCAAAAGATGGTTGATCGTATCGGTAAGATTTTGACGCCGCTTCTTTTGGTCGCTATCTTCGTTTTAATCATCAAGTCTTTCGTGACGCCGATGGGTGAAATGTTGGCTCCGGGCGCTTCTTACGGTGCTCCGTTCAAGGCTACGATCCAAGGCGTGCTCGACGGCTACAACACGTTGGACGCATTGGCCTCCTTCGTCTTCGCTTACTTGGTCATTAATGCTGTCATCTCCACGGGCGTGACCGATCCGAAGCAAATCTCCGCCCAAGTGATGAAGTCCGGTACGTTGGCTGTCGGTCTGTTGGCTCTCGTTTACGTGCTCTTGGCTAAGATGTGCGCTGAAAGCGTGCAAGCCATCGGCATGCAAGACACGGGCGCTACGGTCTTGACGTTGAGTGCTAACATCTTGTTCGGCTCGCTCGGTATGTTCGTATTGGCTGTGATCGTGTTGCTCGCTTGCTTGACGACCGCCATCGGTTTGATCAGTTGCTGCGCTTCCTTCTTCCAAAAGTTGACGAACATCTCCAACTACAAGAGCTGGTGTGCATTCTTCGCACTCTTTGCCTTCGGTGTCGGTATGTTCGGTTTGAAGGTCATCATCTCGGCTGCAATCCCGGTGTTGATGTTCGTTTACCCGTTGGCTGTTGCTTTGATCGCTTTGCTCCTTTTGGACAAGTGGTTCGGCGGTGCTCGTAGCGTGTACGTCTGCACGACGGCTTTCACCTTCGTGATGGCTCTCTGTCACGGTCTCGAAACGGCCGGTGTGGATTTGGGCGTTGTCGGCAAGTTCTTCGTAGACTACGTTCCGTTGCACACCTTGGGTATGGGTTGGATCGGTTTTGCTTTGGTTGGCTTTGCCGTCGGTTTGGCCACGAAGGGTTGCTGCTGCAAGTGCTGCAATCGCTAATGAAAACCCAAAAAACTAAGTAATATCAAGTAAACGGCGGTGGATTTCCATCGCCGTTTTCTTTCGACTCAAACTGAAGATGGCTACAATAGAATCCATTGATATTCAGGTTCATCAGACGCCTTGTGGCTTCGAGTCTGCAGGGCGTTTTTCTTTAGAAAGATACGGTTATGAGTGATACGCGTTCGACTTGGGGTTCTCGCCTTGGTTTCGTTCTCGCTTCGGCCGGTGCAGCGGTCGGTTTGGGGGCCATTTGGAAATTCCCTTACTTGGTGGGTTCCAACGGTGGCTCTGCTTTCTTGTTCCCGTTTATCTTCCTCACGTTTACCGTGGGTTTGGTCCTTTTGATCGCTGAACTCGCTTTGGGTCGTGCCGGTAAAGGCTCCATCGTGACCGCCTTCGGCAATTTGGGTGGTCCCGCATGGAAGGGCGTCGGTTACTTGGGCGTTCTCACGGGCTTTTTGGTCTTAAGTTTCTATTCTGCCATCGGTGGCTGGACGATCGCTTACTTCATCAATGCTTGTTTAGGTCAAGGCTTGATCGCCGACCAAGCACAATTGGGAGCTCACTTCGGTAGCATCTGCGGCAATCCGGTCAGCGCCATCGGCTTCCAAGCCTTCTTCTTGGTACTCACCGCTTGGATCGTTGCTTACGGTGTGAGCCGCGGTATCGAACGTCTCTCGAAGGTGTTGATGCCCTTGCTCTTTGTCTTGATGTTGATCATCATCGTTCGCTCGCTTTTCTTGCCGGGCGCTATGGACGGTATCGCTTACCTCTTTAGCTGGAATCCGGAAGCTTTCACGCTCGATGCGTTGCTCTCGGCCATGGGCTTTACATTCTTCTCGCTTTGCTTGGGTTGCGGTTGCATGCTCACCTACGGCAGTTATCTCGATAGCAAAGTCGACTTGGTCAACTCGTCGACTTGGATCGTTTTCTTAACGATTTTGAGCTCCATCTTGGGTGCCTTGATGGTGATGCCTGCCGTGTTCGCCTTTGGTCTTGAACCGGGTGCCGGTCCAGGCCTCACGTTCGTGACCATGCCTGCCATCTTCGCTCAAATGCCCTTTGGCCATCTTTTCTCCATCGTCTTTTACGGTTGCTTGTTGGTCGCCGCTTTGACGAGCTCGATTTCGATGTTGGAATTGGACATCGCTTTCTTGCAAGATCAACTTCGTTGGTCTCGCCCGAAAGCCGTTGTCATCACCACGATCGGCTTGATGTTTATCGGCGCCTTCAGTGCTTTGTCGTTTGGTCCTTTGGCCGATGTGAAGTGGATGGGTCGTAACTTCTTTGATTGGCTCGATTACCTTACCTCCAACATCAGCCTCCCGATCGGTGGTTTGATGGTTGCCATTTTGGTGAGTTGGTTGCGTTGGGATACGATCAGCGCTTACATCCCGGGCAGCGGTGCCATCAAGCGTAGCGCCACGTTCTATCGCATCTTGCGAGTTGGTATCGCAATTTTTGCTCCGATTCTCGTACTCACCGTGATGTTGACGAGTATCTAAAATTTCTTTCGGTTAGGACAAGTTTCGTGTCCTTGTCCTAACCGTCTTCAGTTCGACACGAAAGCAATAAAAGCTTGGGTGTACATCTTTTGACTGACGGGGTATCCGAACTCGTACACTCGCATGCTACTAAGAAAGGAAAATTTGTCATGCAAGCTAATAACGGTCGCTCCACTTGGGGTTCGCGTTTGGGTTTCATTTTAGCCAGTGCCGGTTCTGCCGTGGGTTTGGGAGCCATTTGGAAGTTCCCGTACATGGCAGGCAGTAACGGTGGTTCGGCCTTTATCCTCCCTTATATCGTTTTGACGGTCTTGATCGGCTTTGTGCTGTTGCTCATTGAAATGTCGATCGGTCGTGAAGCACGTGCCGGTGCCGGCCAAGCCTTCGGTCGCTTGGTCAACAAGCGCTGGAACTGCGTCGGTCTTTTGAGCGTTTTAACGGGCTTTTTGATTTTAGCCTTCTACCAAGTCATCGGTGGTTGGTGTTTGAACTACATGCTCGATGCTTGCATGGGTCACGGTTTGATCACCGACACGTCCAAGCTCGGTGAATACTTCGGTCAATTCGTCTCCAATGGCACCATGTCCATCACGATGCAATTGAGCTTCTTGGCCTTGACGGCCGGCGTGTTGGTCTTTGGCGTACAAAAGGGGATCGAACGCGTCTCGAAGATCTTGATGCCGTTGCTCTTTGTCATGATGCTCGTTTTGATCGTTCGCGGTTTGATGCTCGACGGTGCTTGGAAGGGTGTGGAATTCATGTTCAAGTTCGACGCTTCGGCCTTCACGAGCGGCTCGCTTTTGAACGCATTGGGCTTTAGCTTCTTCTCGCTTTCATTGGCTTCGGGCGCCATGATGAACTATGGCTCTTACTTGAGCGATGACGCTAGCATGCCGCGCTCTGTCGCATGGATTTCTGTTTTGGCCGTGATGGCTGCACTCTTGGGCGGTTTGATGATCATGCCGGCCGTGTTCGCTTTCGGTCTTGATCCGAGCGCCGGTCCCGGTCTTACGTTCGTGACGATGCCCGCTGTGTTCGCACAATTACCGATGGGTCA
>JAFNZB010000058.1 GCA_017383055.1 Burkholderiaceae bacterium
AAAGCGACGGCGACCAAGACCGTCATGACCGTCAAGTGCTTTTCTTGACCCGTTAAGAGCTTCAAGAGCACGTAGCTAATGAAGCCGATCCCGAAGCCCGTGGCTACGTTAAAGGTCAAGGGCATCGTGAGGATCGTCAAGAAAGCAGGCATACCGATCGTGAAGTCGTCAAACTTAATATGAACGATCGATTGCATCATCAATGCGCCCACAACGATCAAAGCGGCAGCCGTCGCATAGGACGGAACGATCGAGACGATCGGCAAAATCAAAAGGCAAGCTAAAAAGAGCACGGCCGTGACGATCGGGACGATACCCGTACGACCGCCTTCGGCAATGGCTGCGGCACTTTCAACGTAACTTGTAGCTGTGGGCGTTCCGAGCGCTGCAGCGCCCATCGTGGCAAAGGAGTCGGACAAAAGCGCTTTATCCAAACCGTCGATATGACCGGTTCGGGGATTTAAGAACCCGGCGCGTTGGCTCAAACCGATCAAGGTGCCCATGTTGTCGAACAAATCGACCATCGTAAGCGTGAAGACCACGGTCACCAAACCGTATTCGAAGATCGCACCGAAATCCATTTGAAGGAAGGTATCGATCGGTAAGAACGACTTCGGAGACTCAAACTTTGAGAAATCGGGGATCGGGGAGGCGCCCACCAACATCCCGACGATCGTGATCACGATGATGCCGATGATCATGGCACCCTTGACACGACGCACCATCAAAGCACCGATCAACAAAGCACCGAGCCCAGCCAAGATCGGGTCCCAATTGTGCATATTGCCGAAAGCCACAAACGTCGCGGGGTCAGCAACGATGATGTGAGCGTTCTTCATGCCGATAAAGGCAATAAAACAACCTAGACCCACCACGATCGCATATTTAATATCTAGCGGGACCGAATCGATGATCAATTGACGGATCTTGGTCACCGTTAATAAAAAGAAGATGAGACCCGAGCAGAGCACGGCGGCAAGGCCAGCTTGCCAAGTCAATCCCATCGGACCGCATACGTAGTAAGCAAAGAAAGCGGCGATCCCCAGACCTGGCGCGACGATCACGGGGAAGTTGGCGTAAAGGCCCATGAAAAGGCAAGCGAGTGCCGTTACCCAGATGACTGCGATGGTGGCGGCTTCTTTTGCCATGCCGGCGTCGCTTAACATCGCCGGGATCACGAAAAGGACATAACAAACCGTCACGAAACCCGTGAGACCGGCCATCAATTCTCGTTTCAAGGTCGTGCCTTTGGCTTCGAATTTAAAAAAGCGTTCTAAAAAATCCATAATGGGGTCCAATGGTAATTAGGGTAAGAACCAATTTTTAATTATATCTTGAGCATTCTTTCTACAAGAAAGAAGCGCTTCAACGTTATAATCGTTTATTTAAGTAATTACATCCCTTTGTCCTATCTTTTTTGGTATTTCTTTGTATGAAAGCTCTTAAAGAACGCATCCTTCGTGATGGTAAGTGTTTCGATGGCGGTATCCTCAAAGTCGATAACTTCATCAACCACCAAATGGACCCGAAGTTGATGAAGTCCATGGCCGTGGAATTCGTTCGTCGTTTCGCTCGCACCGATATCAATAAGGTTTTGACGGTCGAAGCCAGCGGCATCGCCCCTGCCATCATGGTGGGCTACCTTCTTGAGTTGCCGGTCGTCTTCGCTAAGAAGAAGGTCCCGAGCACGATGGAAAACATGTTGGTCACGAAGGTCTTCTCTTTCACGAAGAACCGCACGTATGACGTCACGGTCAGTAAGGACTACCTCTGCGAAGGCGATAAGGTCCTCTTTATCGATGACTTTTTGGCTAACGGCAACGCCGCCAAGGGCATCATCGATCTTTGCAACCAAGCCGGTGCCGAATTGGTCGGTATGGGTTTCTTGATCGAAAAGGGTTTCCAAGCCGGCGGTAAGGAATTGCGCGACATGGGTATTCGCGTCGAATCCTTGGCGATCATCGACAGCCTCGACAACTGCACGATCACGTTGCGTGACTAAGGATATTTCATGTCTGAATTGAATTTACAAGCACACGGTCACAAGCCGTCTAAAGAATTGATCTACGGTTTGGAAGATCGTCCGCCGTTAAAGGACGCGCTTTTTGCCGCTCTTCAACACTTGC
>JAFNZB010000059.1 GCA_017383055.1 Burkholderiaceae bacterium
CCACGTCTCCTTGATGGCTAAGTCGGGTGAAGTGTTGTCTTCCCCGATCAATTTCCTCTCCACCACCAAGTACGACGTCACCTTTACGGGTCGTCCCGCTCACGCTGGCATCGAACCGAATGCCGGTCGTAACGCCTTGGCTGCCGCTTGCCATGCCGTAACGCAATTGTTGGGCATCTCTCGCCACGGTAGCGGTATGACGCGTGTGAACATCGGTCGCTTGATCGCAGGCGAAGGCCGCAACGTTATCCCGGTCAATGCCAAGCTTGTGATGGAAGTTCGCGGTGAAACGGGCGACATCAACCAATACATGTGTGATGAAACCGAAAACATCGTCCAAGGCGTCGCTAAGAGCTTTGGCGTCGACTACAAGATCGAAAAGATGGGCGCAGCCGTCGACCTCGTCAATGACGCTCCCCTCGTAGCCATGTTCGATGAGGTGCTTGCCAATACCGAAGGCGTGACGACCGTGTTGCATGACATCAACTACGGCGGCTCCGAAGACGCCACGATCTTGGCCAAGCGCGTGCAAAGCCACGGCGGTCAAGCTTGCTACTTCGTGATGGGCGGCACTCGCCCGGCCGGTGGCCACCACACGGCCAGCTTCGACTTTGACGAATCCACCCTTGGTACGGGTTTTGACGTCTACATCGGCATGGTCAAGAAGTTGATGGCCTAATCCAATCCGCCACTTTTGGCTCAAAGACAGCGAAAGCGCACCGCAATCGGTGCGCTTTCCTCTTTTCCAAATCCCAATCTCATAGTAAAATTAATAGATTATTGTTCGAAGTGTTTCATTTTTGGGTCAAACACTTCTGTTTTCCAAGTTCGAATTTTTAGATTTTGAAGGATATCTTTCATGGCTGGACACTCTAAATGGGCCAATATTCAACACCGTAAGGGCCGTCAAGACGCTAAGCGTTCCAATCTCTGGACGAAGGTCGTTCGTGAAATCATGGTTGCCGCTCGCAATGGCGCCGATCCCGACACCAACTCTCGCTTGCGCTTGGCTCTTTTGAAGGCACGCTCCGCTAACGTGCCCAAGGACACGATCAAGAACGCCATCTTGAAGGGTTCCGGTCAACTTGAAGGTGTCAGCTACGAAGAAATCCGCTACGAAGGTTATGGCGTCGGTGGTGCAGCCGTGATGATCGATACGGCAACCGACAACCGCACGCGTACGGTGGCTGATGTTCGTCACATCTTGAGCAAGAACGGCGGCAACCTCGGTACCGACGGTTCCGTGTCCTTCATGTTCAAGCACTGTGGCCAATTCTTCTTTGCCCCGGGCGTGACGACGGAAGAAGCCGTCATGGACGTCGCCTTGGAAGCCGGTGCTGAAGACGTGATCGTCGACGAAGAAGGCGGTATCGAAGTGATCTGCGAACCGAACGCTTTCGAAGAAGTGAACAGCGCTTTCGAAGCTGCCGGTTTGAAGCCGGAAATGGCAGAAGTCACGATGAAGGCTTTGAATGAAACGGAATTGACGGGCGAAGATGCAGAACGCATGCAACGCTTGATTGACGCCTTGGAAGACTTGGACGACGTTCAACAAGTCTACACGACGGCCGTCATGGACTAATCGCTCAGTAAAGAGTCCCTTTGCGGACTCTTTACTATTTGCAAAACCATTGATTCTTTCGGAGATATTGATATGAAGATCTTAGTTGTCGGTAGCGGTGGTCGCGAACACGCACTTGCTTGGCGTTTGGCTCAAGACGAACGTGTGGAAGTCGTCTACGTTGCTCCGGGCAATGCCGGTACGGCATTGAGCGAAAAGCTTGAAAACGTGGCTGAAAACGACTTGGAAAAGTTGGCTCAGTTCGTTCAAGACAATGATGTGGCATTCACGCTCGTCGGTCCGGAAGCCCCGTTGGCTGCCGGTATCGTTGACCTCTTCCGCGCCAAGGGTTTGAAGATCTTTGGCCCGACGAAGGCTGCCGCTCAACTCGAAAGCTCCAAGGACTTCGCTAAGGCCTTCATGAAGCGCCACGGTGTTCCGACGGCCGAATACGAAACGTTCACGGAAACGGCAGCCGCTCACGCTTACGTTGACGCCAAGGGCGCTCCGATCGTGATCAAGGCCGACGGTTTGGCCGCCGGTAAGGGCGTCGTCGTCGCCATGACGCTCGAAGAAGCACACGCCGCCATCGACATGATGCTCGAAGGTAACACGTTCGGCTCTGCCGGCGCTCGCGTCGTGATCGAAGAATTCTTGGAAGGCGAAGAAGCCAGCTTCATCGTGATGGTCGACGGCAAGAACGTTTTGCCGATGGCAACGAGCCAAGACCACAAGCGTCTTTTGGACCAAGACAAGGGTCCGAACACGGGCGGCATGGGTGCATACTCCCCGGCTCCGGTCGTGACCGACGAAGTCTATGCCAAGGCCATGAATGAAATCATCATCCCGACGGTCCAAGGCATGGAAAAGGACGGCATCCCGTTCACGGGCTTCCTCTACGCCGGTTTGATGATCGGCAAGGACCGCGAAGG